>NZ_JBWLKN010000011.1:0-258509 GCF_059026195.1 Streptomyces sp. A01
AACGATCACCCTCACAACGGGCAACGATCTCCGAACACCCATCCAAACCGCTGATCAGCGGTACTCAAGAACACCCCACGAGTGCGACGGCGGAGTGTGTCTGCGGAAAACGCGGACCGCTCCGCCTTCGTCGTTTCTGCTCGGCCGCGCCTCGGGGTGCCGGGGCTTCGCCACCCGCACCCCCTTCGCGCGGTGCCGGGGTGGACGGCGCAGACCGCTACGCCCTCGTCGTTGTCCACAGTTTCCGGTGATCCCGTCCTCCCTCAGCGGAGGACGGGATCACCGGATATGAGGCCGTGGTCGCGGGCCGCCGCCCGTATCACGGAGACGGGACGGGCATGCTCCGGACAGCCGACCATCGGGTCTTCGAGGCTGCGCAGCTTCGTGACCAGGGCGCGGCTTTCCTCATCGTTGGGCGTGTAGACCACGATGCGCGTCTCCGGGGCGTTCCCGGCGGTGAGCGAGGTCGAGGTCAGCCGTATCTCGCCGACCGAGGCATGCGAGATGACCTTGACGCGATGGCCCGGCGGGGCGACGTCGCAGTGCTCCCACAGCCCCGCGAACCACGGGCTGACCGCCGACAGCCGCCGGATGAACGACTCCCACGCCGGTTCCCCGACATGTCGCCCGTACGCGGATCTGAGCGTCGCGACGAGGATGGGAAGCTCCTCGGCGCGGTTCTGCACGGGGCAGCAGCACTCGGGCCTGGTGAACAGCTGCCACAGCACGTTGCATTCGGGGCCGGGCACGATGTCCACGACCGGGAAGAGGTCGTGATAGGCGGAGTTTCCGCCCAGGATGTCGTATCTGGCGTTGTAGATGACGGCCGGGAGCGGGTCGAGGGCCTGGATGATCCCGAGCAGGTCCGGGCTCACCGAACGCGCGTCGGCCGTCCGCCCGGGCACGTACGGCACTTCCGCGAGGTGGTACAGATGCTCGCGCTCGGTGTGGTCCAGGCGGAGGGTGCGGGCGACCGCGTCGAGCACCTGGACGCTGGCGTTGATGGGGCGGCCCTGTTCCAGCCAGGTGTACCACGTGATGCCCACGCCGGAGAGCTGGGCGACCTCCTCCCGGCGCAGCCCGGGCGTGCGGCGGCGGAAGCCCGGCGCTATCCCGGCTTGCTCGGGTGAGATCCGGCCCCGGCGGTTCCGGAGGAACGCCGCGAGCTCGGCGCGCTTGCGAGGGGAGGCGCCGGCCCTCTCCGACTTCTCCGCGACCGTCGCTTCACTCATGACCCCGCTCCTTTCCCTTCGGACCGCGCCGTCGGCGCCCGCCCCTCGGCACCTGCCGCCGTCCCGTTCAGCCCGTCCGCCACGCCCGCCCCATCTTCGCCGCAGCGGGCGGCCGGAAACAGGTGCTGTCAGTACCAGCATCAAGGGGCTCTCGTTACTGGTATCGGCCTGAGGTCAAGCTCGGCGGTATGCCATCCACGCTTCCCTCAACTCCCGCTCCTCGTAGTAAAGACCACGGCACTGACAGTCCACCCGGCACCAGACCCGGCGAACAGCGACGGGCGGCGCCACGGTCCGGCTGGGTGCTGTTCATCGTGCTGGCCGGGCAGTTCATGGCCTTGCTCGACGTGTTCATCGTCAACGTCGCCGCCCCCACCCTCCGCAGCGACCTGCACGCCTCCGGCGCGGGGCTCCAGCTCGTCATAGCGGGCTACACCATCTCCTACGCCGTGCTGCTGATCACCGGCGCGCGGCTGGGCGCCCGCCTCGGCCACCGGCGGTGCTTCCTGTTGGGGCTCTCCGTCTTCACCGCCGCCTCCCTGGCCTGCGGACTGGCCGCGAACACCGAGCAGCTGATCGCCTTCCGGTTCGTTCAGGGCGCGGGCGCCGCGCTGATGCTGCCCCAGGTACTCAGCCTGATCCAGCGGACGTTCACCGGCTCGTCCAGGGCCCGCGCGCTGGGCGCGTACTCCGCCGTTCTGGCATCCGGCGCCGCCGCCGGGCAGATCGCGGGCGGCGTGCTGGTCCACGCGGACCTGTTCGGCTCCGGCTGGCGCCCGGTGTTCCTGGTGAACGTGCCGATCGGGCTGCTGCTGCTCGTTCTCGGGCCACGGCTGATGCCGCGCGACGAGACGGGTCCCGGGCGGTCGGCCGACCGAGGCCGGCCGCTCGACGTGCCGGGACTGCTGCTGCTCGCCGGCGCGGTGACGCTCTTCACCGTGCCGCTGGTGCTCGGTCAGGAGCAGGGCTGGCCACTGTGGGGGTGGATCGCCCTCGGCGTGAGCGTGCTGCTGGCGGGCACGTTCGCCGCGTACGAGTCGCGGCTCGCCCGGCGCGGTGGCGCTCCGTTGATCGCTCCGCACGTGGTCCGCGCGCCCGGAGTCCCGGTCGCTGTGGCCAGGATCATCCTGGCGATGGCGGTGAACGCGGGATTCCTCTTCGCCATCACGCTCTACGTGCAAGGTGTCCTCGGCTACAGCGCACTGCGCGCCGGGCTGACCTTCGCGCCCACGGCGGTGGCCTTCGGCCTGGTCGGGCTCAACTGGCAGCGGCTGCCCGCCCGCTGGGGGCCCGCGATCGTCCCGGCCGGATTCCTGCTCGCCGCGGCCTCCTTCACCGTCCTCGGCCTGTCACTGCGGGGCGGCGGGGACGCCGGGCCCGGGTTCTATGTGGCACTGGCGGGCATCGGGGCCGGACTCGGGCTCGCGTACAGCCCGGTCCTCACGCGCACACTGGCCGGGGTGCGCCCGCAGGACGCGGCGGACGCCAGTGGGGTGCTGGTGACCTCGGCCCAACTGGGCATGCTGATCGGCGTCGCGGTCTTCGGCGCGGTCTACCTAAACCGCCTGGAGGCGCCGGGTGGGAACCCGTCAGCGAACGCCCTGTGGGCCACCGCGCTGGCGCTGGCGTGCACAGCTTTGTGCGGGGCGGTCACGAGTCTGCTACGACCGCGAAGCTGACCCGTCGGCTCTCCCATGACAGAATCGAATCGCCGCGAGGGGGACGGTGCCGACAGAGAGGGCTGTGCGATGCCGACCAGCATTCTGGAGGAGGTCAACGACCTTCTTGAGATCGCTGAGGCTCAGGGCTATGACTGGCTGCCCGAGTACGCACTGCGCTTCACCTGCCCCGTAGGTCCCGTCGGTACGACCCGGGACGGGACGTGGCTGGAGCACGAAGCCCCGGTTCTCCAGTGCCCGGCCTGTAGTTCCGCCCATGTGGCACAAGTGCTTGGTGACAACGGCGGGATTTCCTACGTGTGCACGGCCTGCGGCCATAGCTGGAGCTGATAGATGGGTGCGCACAGCCGGAAATGCGACTGGTGTGGCAGCGGAACGCCGATTGTCCGTGACATGGAGCCGCTGAACGCCGACTATCAGTACTGGTGCGTGGAGTGCGCGCGGGCGCTGATCATAAAAGGCGACCCCATCGAGACGTACCGCGAGCTTGAGGGCGAGCCGATCTACGGTCGGCTGCTCGACGAGCACTGCACGTTGAAACGGTTCTACTCGTTCGCGAGAGCTTGATCCGCCGACGGCTGAGCGGTGCTGGGCCCGGTCGACCAGGTCGGCCCGGACATACGAGGTCAGGCGGGCCGCGAGGCGCGGGCCGGTCTCTCCCGGCCTTGTGAGTGGCGGCGCCCGCGGTCGAGCGCCGCCACCACCGGGGCGGTCGCCGTCAGCCAATCGATTTGGCAGAAGACCAGGTGGTCCGTGTAATGTAGGCGATGCCGCCGAGGGAAACCCCGGCGGAAACAATCTGGGGCTATAGCTCAGTTGGTAGAGCGCCTGCATGGCATGCAGGAGGTCAGGAGTTCAATTCTCCTTAGCTCCACGAGTACGAGGGCGAACTGTCTCCGCGGAAAACGCGGGCCGGTTCGCCCTCGTCGTTTCTGCTCGGCTGCGTATCGCGTTGCGGGGCTTCGCCACCCGCACCCCCTTCTGAGGGCGCCGGGGTCGGCTGGGCAGGGTGCGCATAAGCGGGGTCAAGGGTCACAGAAGTGAAAGCGGGTCATCCGATAGGGATGGCCCGCTTTCCCGTGTGCGGGGCGCGCTATATGCGCCGCATGGGGCTCCCGTTGTTCCCGTTGTTCTTATTGTTCCTGTTGTTCCCGTTGTGCCGGTTGTTCCCGCGCCCTGTCAGGGGTTGGCGTCCAGGCGCAGGGCGAGTGCGGGGCAGCGGCGTACGGCTTGTCGCGCGCGCTTGTGCAAGTGGTCGGGCACGGGCGTGTCCGCGAGCGAGGGGAAGCCGTCCGAGCTCAGCCGGACCAGCTCCGGCAGGAGCCCGGCACAGAGCCCGTGCCCTTCGCACAGCGTCCAGTCCACGGCGAGCTTTTCGCCCTCGGGCGCGCCCGCGCGTGCCGTGGACGGCAGCGGCAGCACCCCGACCGTCGGCCGGCCGCAGCCGCCGCCCAGCACGTGGGAGGCCAGATCGTCGGTGAAGGTGGCCAGCGCCGTGAGCACGAAGCGGGCCGCGCCGTCCGGGTGCTTGCACGCACCCCGGCCTCGTACTGCCTGCGCCGTCTCGCGAACGGCGTCGAGCGCCGCCCTGCCTCCTCCGCCCACCACGTCGGCCACCGCACCGGCCAGGGTGGGCAGCCCGGAATGGCAGGGGCCGCACTGCCCGGCCGACTCAGCGGCCAGCCAGTGCGCGACACGTACCGTCTCACCCAGCGGGCACACGTCGGCGGAGAGCGGCAGCACCGCGCCCGCGCCCAGCGTCGCGCCACAGGCGGCCAGCCCCTCGTGTGAGGCGAGCGCGGCGTACGCCGTCGCCGGGTCGAGCCATGCGCCGTGGTAGCCGCCGACCAGCACCCCCTGGGGCGCCGGAACGGCCCCGCACCAGCGCAGCAGATACGTCAACGGCACCCCGGCAGGCGTCTCGACCACGACCGGACGTGGCACGGACCCGGACACGGTGAGCAGCAGCGTGCCGTGCTCGGTCGCGGTGCCGCCGGTGCCGTAGCCGGACACGCCGAGCCGGGCGGCGATGGCGAGTTGGGCGAACGTCTCGGTGTTGCCGAGCAGCGTGGGCGTACCGCCGAGGCCGGTGGCTGAGGCGCGCTCCCCGCGCCCCGGCGGCAGAGCGGGGCCGCCGTCGGCGCCGCGCAGCAGCGCTGACGCCTCGCCCGAGACAAGGCGCTCGGGGAGGCGCACCACGCGGGCGCGGACCGGGCTCCCGCGCCGGTCGCCGAGCGCCCGCTCGGCGAGCGCCGCCCGTACGGACGCCTCGGACGACGCCCGCGTCACCCCGATCACCACAGTGCTCGCTCCCAGTGCCTCGGCCGCGAGCACCGCGCCGTCGAGCACCAGATGTGGCGCGCGGCAGAGCAGCACACCGTCCTTGCGGCAAGCGGGTTCGCCCTCGCACCCGTTGACGACGACGGCAGGCGGGAGACCACCGCGCCGCGCCCCGTCCACCACCGCCCGCACCTTGTGCGCGAAGGGGAAACCGGCGCCGCCGCGTCCCCGGAGATTGACGGCGTGAGCGAGCTCGATGAGCTGGGTGGCCGTGAGGGAGGGCAACGAGCCGTGCGTGACCAGGTGCGCCTTGCGGTCAAGCCGCTCCGCCGTGTCGAACCCGGCGGTGAGCCGGGGTGGCCCGAGCGTGAGGACGTCCGGCGTGTCGGGCAGCGGTGCGTCCGTGGAGGCGGTCATCGGGTACCTCACCGAGTCGGGTCGGAGGGCCAGGCGGAGGGCGCTGTTCCTGGCGGCGCGCCTGGGGTGGGCGGTGGAGTGCCGGGCCCGGTACCGGTGTCGGTATCGGTATGGAGGCAGGCGCCCGGGTCGGTGCCGGTGTTGGGGCTCGCGTACGTTCCGGGCGCGGGGTCCGCGCATGGTCCGGTTTCGGGAGCGGGGCCGGTGGTCGCGCACGTTGCGGTGCCGGTGCCGGAGCCCACGTACGTGCCGGGGCCGGGGCCAGGGCCAGGGCCAAGGCGTGGGCCTGGACGTGCGCAGGTTCCGTCGCCGGTTACCGGGCCGGGGCTCGTGCCGATGCCCGCCGCCGTGTCGGTGGGGCCTTGGCGCAGCCGGTGGAGCAGCGCGCCCATGACGGCGGCGAGGCACAGCACATAGGCGCTGACCACCCAACCCGGTGGCGTACGGCCGGACTTCAGCCCGTGCAGGATGGCCGCGCACCACGCCGGGTACGCGCACGCGTGGAGCGCGCGCCAGCGCCACGCTGCCCGGTCATGTCCCGCGAACACGCTGCGCAGAGCGCCCGAAGCCGCCGCGAGCACCGTGAGATACGCGGCGAGCGTCCCGAGGCCGAGCAGTGCCTCGCGGCCCCGGACGCCGGCGCCGAAGGGGACCGTAGCGGCGAGGAGACCGGTGTGCCCCTCGGAGACCTTGATGACGACGTGCAGGAGGAGGAAACCGAGCGCGGCCACCGCGATGGCCCGGTGGACCCCCTGCGCCAGGAGTCGCAGGCGCGGGCTGAGCAGGCGCCGCTCCGCCGCGATGAGGCCCCAGACCACGGTGGCGGTGAGCGCGACGAGCGCGAGGACCCCGCCCGTGACGTCGATAAAGCGACGTAGCCAGCCGCTCGTGGCGAGCGCCAGGCAGCAGCCGAGCACGCCACAGGAGGTGAGCACGCGGACGGTCCCGGGGCGGGCTTCCGCTCCGGGGCGCGAACGGGAGCGCGGGCGTGCGGCGCGGGCGCGGGCCATGGCGCTGCGGACGCGAGGGCCGGGTGCGGCGTACGCGTGCGCGGCGCGCGCGTGGGTGGCGGAGACGGCGTCGTCGGCGGGAGCTGGACGGGAGGCGGGACCGGGTGCGAGCCCCGGCCCCGGCGCGGGCCGGGGGCCGAACCCTGGAGGCTCTGAGTCCGGGGGGACCACGGGGCGGGCGGCGGCGCCATGGGTGCCGGGGGCCAGATCGGGCATGCCGCTCCTGTGGCGCTGACGCATGCGATGCGAAGGCATGCCCGGCACGCTAGGTAGCGGCCGCCGAGGAAGGACGGCCTTCCGGTAACCCGGGCCGGGCACGCCCCAGCGCTGCTAGCGTCGATCGGTCGGGCGCACGGAGAACCAGGCGCCGTACGGAGAACCAGGCGCGCGTCGCACCAGGCGCGCGGAGAATCCGGACGGTCGAGAACCGGACAGCCGAGAACCCGGCGTGCGGAAGGCCGGGTGGGCGCGGGCCGGGACCGGGATCGGGCCCCGGCGCCGGGTGGTGGCCGCCGGGCGTGGCGGCAGCCATCGAGCGGGCCCTTGTACCGCTGCGGTAACCTGACCCCATGCGTGCCGTACGCCTTCTGCTTAGCGAGCCGCGCTGACCCACTCACCCGGTCACAGAATCCGGGTGGCATCGGCGCGGCGTCCCCTCCTGTGCGAGGGGCCTTTTTGTTTCAGGAACAAGAGGGTTCGTTTCAGAAGCAAGAGGGTTCGTTTCCGTACCGCTGGCAGAGACGATCGATGGAGCTTTGAGGACGATGAGCGAGACGTATTCCTCCCCCAGCATTCGGCCGGAGGGCCCCCCGGCCGAGGTGGCCGCCCCGCACCGTTACACGGCGGCGATGGCCGCTGACATCGAGGCGCGCTGGCAGGACTTCTGGGACGCGGACGGCACGTACGAGGCGCCGAACCCGGTGGGTGACCTCGCCGGTGGCGCCGAGCTGGTCGCCAGGCCCAAGAAGATGATCATGGACATGTTCCCGTACCCCTCGGGCGCGGGGCTGCACGTGGGTCACCCGCTGGGCTTCATCGCCACCGACGTCTACGCCCGCTACCAGCGGATGACCGGCTACAACGTCCTGCACGCGCTGGGCTTCGACGCCTTCGGCCTGCCCGCCGAGCAGTACGCCGTGCAGACCGGCACGCACCCCCGGCTGTCCACCGAGGCCAACATCGAGAACATGCGGCGGCAGCTGCGCCGCCTGGGGCTGGGCCACGACCAGCGCCGGTCGATCGAGACGATCGACCCCGAGTACTACAAGTGGACCCAGTGGATCTTCGTACAGATCTTCAACTCCTGGTACGACACCGAGGCGCGGAAGGCCCGCCCGATCGACGAGCTGGTCGAGCAGTTCGCGTCCGGTGAGCGTGCGGTTCCGGACGGCGCCGCCGGGGCCGGGCGGTCGTGGGCGGAACTGTCCGCCGCCGAGCGTGCCGAGGTGCTCAGCGGCTACCGGCTGGCGTACGCCTCCGACGCGCCGGTCAACTGGTGCCCCGGCCTGGGCACGGTGCTGGCCAACGAGGAAGTGACGGCGGACGGCCGCTCCGAGCGCGGCAATTTCCCGGTCTTCAAGGCGAAGCTGCGCCAGTGGAACATGCGGATCACCGCGTACGCCGACCGGCTGCTGGAAGACCTGGACGCGCTGGACTGGCCGGAGGCCATCAAGCTCCAGCAGCGCAACTGGATCGGCCGCAGCGAGGGCGCGCGGGTGGACTTCCCCGTGGCCGACGACAAGGTCACCGTGTTCACGACCCGCCAGGACACGCTGTTCGGCGCGACGTACATGGTGCTGGCGCCCGAGCACGACCTGGTCGAGAAGATCACCCCGGCCGCCTGGCCCGAGGGCACGCACGACGTGTGGACCGGTGGGCACGCGAGCCCGGCCGAGGCGGTCGCCGCGTACCGCAAGCAGGCCGCCTCGAAGTCCGACGTCGAACGGCAGGCCGAGGCCAAGGACAAGACCGGCGTCTTCACCGGCGCGTACGCGACCAACCCGGTCAGCGGCGAGCGCGTCCCCGTCTTCATCGCCGACTACGTGCTGATGGGCTACGGCACCGGCGCGATCATGGCCGTTCCGGCGCACGACAGCCGCGACTTCGCCTTCGCCCGCGCCTTCGAGCTGCCGATGCGCTGCGTGGTCGAGCCGAGCGACGACCGTGGCACCGACCCGAGCACGTGGGACGACTCCTTCGACTCGTACGAGGCGAAGATCGTCAACTCGACCGGCGCCGGCGTCTCGCTGGACGGTCTCGTCGTCACCGACGCCAAGCAGAAGATCACGGACTGGCTGGCCGAGCGCGGGATCGGCGCCGGGACCGTCAACTTCCGGCTGCGGGACTGGCTGTTCAGCCGCCAGCGCTACTGGGGCGAGCCCTTCCCGATCGTCTACGACGAGGACGGCGTCGCGCACGCGCTGCCCGAGTCGATGCTGCCGCTGGAGCTGCCCGAGGTCGACGACTACTCGCCCCGGACCTTCGACGCGGACGACGCGGACACCTCCCCGGAGACCCCGCTGTCCCGCAACGAGGACTGGGTCAACGTCGAACTGGACCTGGGCGACGGCGTCAAGCGCTACCGCCGTGAGACCAACACCATGCCCAACTGGGCTGGTTCGTGCTGGTATGAGCTGCGCTACCTGGACCCGAACAACCGCGAGCGCCTGGTCGACCCCGCCGTCGAGCAGTACTGGATGGGCCCGCGCGAGGGTCAGCCGACCGGCGGCGTCGACCTGTACGTCGGTGGCGCCGAGCATGCCGTGCTGCACCTGCTGTACGCGCGGTTCTGGTCGAAGGTGCTGTTCGACCTGGGCCACATCTCGTCCTCCGAGCCGTTCCACAAGCTCTACAACCAGGGCATGATCCAGGCGTTCGTCTACCGCGACAGCCGGGGCATCGCCGTACCGGCCACCGAGGTGGAGGAGCGCGACGGCGCGTACTTCCACCAGGGCGAAAAGGTAAGCCGGCTGCTCGGCAAGATGGGCAAGTCGCTGAAGAACGCCGTCACGCCGGACGAGATCTGCGGCGAGTACGGCGCCGACACGCTGCGGTTGTACGAGATGGCCATGGGCCCGCTGGACGTGTCCCGGCCGTGGGACACGCGCGCGGTCATCGGCCAGTACCGGCTGCTGCAGCGGCTGTGGCGCAACGTCGTGGACGAGGCGTCCGGCGAGGTCACCGTCGTCGACGCCGAGCCGGACGAGCCGACGCTGCGAGCACTGCACAAGGCGATCGACGGCATCGGCCAGGACCTGGCCCAGCTGCGGTTCAACACGGCGGTCGCCAAGCTCACCGAGCTGAACAACCACCTCACGAAGGTGCCCGACGTGCCGCGTTCGGTGGCCGAGTCGCTGGTGCTGCTCACCGCGCCGCTGGCCCCGCACATCGCCGAGGAGCTGTGGCGCAAGCTGGGCCACGAGACGACGATCGTGCACGAGCCGTTCCCGGTCGCCGACCCGGCGTACGTCCAGGACGAGAGCGTGACCTGCGTCGTCCAGCTCAAGGGCAAGGTCAAGGCCCGCCTTGAGGTCGCTCCTTCGATCTCCGACGACGAACTGGAGCGGCTCGCCCTGGCGGACCCGGCCGTCGTCGCCGCGCTGGGCGGCGCGGGCATCCGCAAGGTGATCGTACGGGCGCCGAAACTGGTCAACATCGTCCCGGCGTAAGCGCGGGCGTGCGCACTACCGCGCGCCGACGGGCGTGCGGACGGCGCGTGACCTGGCGGTTAGTCGCCCTGATGGCCTACGGAGGCCGGTATGGGGGATGACACCTAGGGGCGGATCGCGGGTTCCGGCGGAACCCGCGATCCGCCCGGCCCGTTTACGGTGGGATACGCAGGTTGTTGCCGGACCCTAGACCGCAGGAGCGCGATGGAAGCCGTAGTGGGAATCCTGGCGCTGCTTTTCCTCCTCTTCGTCGCGACCGGTGTCTACGCGACCGTGAAGGTGGTGAAGGCGGCCAAGAGCCGCGTCGACCGCACGGTCACGCAGGCGCGCCGCACGGTGGAGGACACCAGGCTGCGGGCGAAGCAGTACACGCAGTCGGGCGCGGTAGGCGAGATCGCCGAGCTGCGCCTCTCGCTGCGCACGTCGATGCGGGCGACCCGGCAGGCCCTGGAGGCCACCGCCCCTGAGGACGCCTCCCTGACCGAGGCGCTGGCGCTCTTCGAACGGCTCAGTGCGCATGGCCATGAGGTCGATGACGACCTGCGACGGCTGGAGGCCGAGCCCGACCGCGCCCGCGTCGCCGCCCGCCTTCCTGAGCTGCGCAAGCGTACGGAGCGGGTGACGCACTCGGCGGACTCGCTGCGCTGGGCGAGCCAGGACCGGGCCGGACGCTTCGCCGAGGACGACCTCGCCGACCTGGGAAACCAGATCGCGATGGAGGCGAGCGCGCTACGGCACTGGCGCTCGACCCGCGCGGACGGGGCGGACGGACTGAGCGGGCTGGACGGACTGAACGGCCTGGACGGGCCGGATGCTGTGGCGGGGGCGGAGGGCCCGGGCAGTCCGGACGGTGTGCCGCGTACGGACACCGCGAAGCCCGCCGCGCAAGCGAAGCCCGCCGCGCAGGCGGCTCCCGCTGGTCGTACGGAGCCGCCTCGCCCGGCGGGAACCGACCGCCCCGGCATGGCCGGGGCGGCCCAGGCGGAGGCGGAGGCGGCAGAGCAGGGGGCGTCGCCGCGCGCCGGGGAGTCGCAGGAGCCGGGACCGCGCGCCGTCACGGCTGCTGACCCGCGACAGCGAAAGACCTCTTCTTGGCAGAAGGCCACCCGGCCCGAGAGCACCACGTGACAGGACCGAGCGTCATCCGGTCCGAGAACCCCCCGCTATCGATGACAGACGCCCCCCGATAGCCTGCCTGTCATGTCCCGTCATGTCGCGATCATCACCGATTCCACGGCCTACTTGCCGCACCAGGCGATGGAGCGGCATCACATCACCGCCGTGCCGCTGACGGTGGTGCTCGGTGACCAGGCGCTGGAGGAAGGCACCGAGATCTCGGCCCGATCCGTCGCGCAGGCACTGCAAAAACGCACCCCGGTCACCACTTCCCGGCCGAGTCCCGCCGTCTTCGCCGAGGCGTACAGGGCGGCGGCGGAAGCGGGGGCGCGGGGCATCGTGTCACTGCATCTGTCCGCTGAGTTCTCCGGGACGTACGACGCGGCCGTGCTGGCCGCGCGCGAAGCGCCCGTCCCCGTGCGCGTGGTGGACACCGGCATGGTCGCGATGGCGCTCGGCTTCTGCGCCCTGGCCGCGGCTGAGACCGCCGACGCGGGTGGCACGGTGGACGAGGCCGTGGCGGCGGCCGAGAAACGGGCAGCCGGGACATCGGCCTTCTTCTACGTCGACACCCTCGACTACCTGCGACGGGGCGGCCGCATCGGCGCCGCGCAGGCACTGCTGGGCTCCGCGCTGGCAGTGAAGCCGCTGCTGCAACTTGAGGAAGGCCGCATCGAAATGCGGGAGAAGGTGAGGACGGCGTCGAAGGCCATCGCGCGGCTTGAGGAGCTCGCTGTGGAGCGCGCCGGAGTGCGTGAGGTGGACATCGCCGTGCATCATCTCGCGGCGGAGGAGCGGGCGGCGCAACTGGCGGACCGGCTCCGGGAGCGGGTGCCTGGTTTGGTGGAGCTGCACGTCAGCGAGGTGGGAGCGGTGATCGGCGCGCACACGGGCCCGGGGCTGCTGGGGGCTGTGGTGTCACCGCGATAGGGCGGGGGCTTGTGCTCCATGAGGTGAGCGGAGGGGAGCGGGCTTCCCTCGTGTGGGTGACGAAGTTATCCACAACTGGTGAGTTATCCCCGGAAGTTGCGGCCCTTCAGCGAGATCGGCCTGCGGGCTCTACCGTCGGTCGACATGAGATCACGATCACGCAGGGTGACGGCTGGTGCGGGCGTGGATTCGGCGGCGGGTTCGCGTGCGAGGGGGAGTGCGAGGACGGGTTCGCGTGCGGGTTCGCGTGCGCGGGGGAGGGCGGTCGCTGGTACCGGTGCCAGGGGTGGTGCGGGTGCGGATGCTGGGAGCGGTGCTGCTGGTGCGGGAGTGCGCGCGGGGGCCGGGGCGGATGCACGGCCGAAACGGGGGCTGGGCCTGGGGCCACCAGGGGCGAGGCCGGGTCGGGATGGAGGGCCGGGCCGCCTTCACCGTGGCGCCTACCGGTCGGGTACGAGCCGAGTGCGCCAGGGACATGCCCGCGCGGCGGAGAGAGCGGCGGGGCTGCTCTCCGAGACCCACCGTGCACCAGCATGCGACGCTCCCCCCGGTGACGCTTCATTCCGTGACGCTTCATTCCGTGACGCTTCATTCCGTGACGCTCCAACCCGTGACGCTCCAACCCGTGACGCTCCAACCTCGGTTGCTCAGCGGGAGGACACGGCGCGCCGACGGGGCGAGCTGGACGTCGACGGCCACGGCAGCGACGACGGCAGCGACGACGGTGATGGCGATGGCGGACGACGCGGGGAGCGTTGGGGTGCCGCGCTGCGTGAGCGGCTGCCGTTATGGGTGCAACTGCGGTGCGGCGTAGAGCTGAAGACGCTCGCGGCGCTGATGGTGGTCCTGCTCGTAGCTGTCCTCTTCGCCGTCTATCACTTCTGGAGTGGCCGCCCTCAGACCGTCGAGGCCCCCGCTGCCTCCCAGGGGCCGCGTGCGGGTGCGGGCGCGCCGGAGGCGTCGCCTCCGGCGGGCGACGGGACGGGGCCTGCCGCGTCATCGGGCACGCGAACAGGCACAGGAACGGGGACGGGGACGGGGACGGGGACGGACACGAACCGGCTCGTCGTGGTCGATGTCACGGGCAAGGTGCGGGAGCCGGGTGTGCACCGGCTCCCGGCGGGGTCGAGGGTGTCCGACGCGCTCAAGGCGGCGGGCGGCGTCAGGCCAGGCGCCCACGCCGGCGGGCTGAACCGGGCACGCGTTCTGACGGATGGCGAGCAGATCGTGGTCGGGCCGGGTCCGCCGGGAGGTTCCGGTGCGGCGAGCGGGGGTGTCGGCGGAGCCAGCGGCGGAGGCGCGCCCGGAGCCGCTGGACCGGGCACGGGCGCGGGAGCTGGTTCGGGTTCCGCGGCAGGAGCGGCCGCCCCCGGAACGCCAGTCAGCCTCAACTCCGCGACCGCCGAGCAACTCGACACCCTTCCCGGCGTCGGGCCCGTCCTGGCGCAGCACATTCTCGACTACCGCACCGAGCATGGAGGTTTCCGGTCTGTCGATGAGCTTCTTGAGGTGAACGGCATCGGCGACCGGCGCTTCGCCGATCTTCAACCGCTAGTCCAGCCATGACCAGCCCGGCCGACCGGGAAGGGGGCCGCCGGGAACAGGCGCGGGGTGGAGGGCCGGGGCGGAGCCACCTTCACGGGCACGCGACGGTGGACTCGTCGCGCGGGTCGGCCGACTCGCATCAGCGGGAAGAACGGGAAGAACGGGAAGAACGGGGGCAGGGGGGCTCGACGGATCTACGGTTGATCCCGCCCGCGCTCGCCGCATGGCTGGCCGCCGCCCTCGCGCTGACGGCCTCGCCCACGCTGATCACGGTGTGCGCTGCCGTGGGCGTCGTCGGAGCAGCTGGCCTGCTGTTCGCGGTGTGGGCGGGCCGGGGCCGCGATGAGCCAGGGACGGCCGCGCTGAGGGCTGGCACGCGAGAGCCCGCCGCGCCACAGGGGGCCGCCCCTTCGGTCACCGCCGGGCGGCGGTGGGCGGCGCCACGTCGCTGTAAGACGTGGGCGGGGCTGGCGTCTTCGGCCGCGACCGCCGTGCTCTGCGCCGTGGCGGCGGCGAGCGTGGCTGGACTGCACGCTGCCGACGTGCACCGAGGACCGGTCCCCGAGCTGGCGGATCGCCGCGCCGAGGCCACCGTGGATCTCACGGTCACCAGCGACCCGCGCCGCACCAGGCCCAAGGTGCGCGGGGCGGCGCCCGCCCCACCGGCCATCGTGATGGATGCCGTCGCCACCCGGGTGAGCACCGCTGGTGGGGCGACGACCCGCACGCGCACCCCGGTCCTGGTGGTCGTCGGGCTGCGAGGGCCGGACGACCCCGAGTCCGAGCCGGATTCCGACCTTCAGCCCCAGCCGGACTCCGATTCCAAGCCTCAGCCCCAGCCGGGCTCCGATTCCGCCCTCCAGCTCCAGCCGGACTCCGATTCCGAGTCGGAGCCCGAGTCGGGGCCCGAGCACAAGTCCGGGTATCGGCCCGAGCCCACGCCTGGGGCCGAGCCCACGCCCGGGGCCGAGCCCACGCCCGGGAACGGGGTTGGGGCTGGTGCCGGAGCCGGGTCGCTGCCCCGGCGCCCGGCAGCCCGGGTTGAGCGCCCTGCTTCCTGGCTTGGGCTATTGCCCTCGGCCCGGCTGCGGGTGCGGGCGCGGCTGGCTCCGCCGCTGTACGACGGTGACCGGATCGCTGCGGCGCTCCGGGTCGAGGGTGACGCGCCGCCCCAGGTGCTCCGCGGGCCATCCAGCGTTCAGAGGATGGCCGGGCGGCTGCGCGCTGGGCTGCGTACGGCCTCCGACGGGCTGAGCCCGGATGCCCGGGCGCTGCTGCCCGGCCTGGTGGTCGGAGACACCTCACGGGTTCCGGCTGACCTGGATGAGGCGTTCCGGGCAACCGATATGACGCATTTGCTGGCCGTGTCCGGCAGCAACCTCTCGATCGTGCTCGCGCTGTTGGTCGGGCCGCCGCATCTCGCCGTGCGCGCCGAGCGGCGCGGGCTCGCCGCCCGGTTCGGCGCGCCACTGCGTCTGACCGCCTTGCTCGGTGGTGTGCTGACGCTCGCGTTCGTCATCGTGTGCCGTCCTGACCCGAGCGTGCTGCGCGCCGCCGCCTGCGGGCTGATCACGCTGCTCGCCATCGGCACTGGCCGCCGTCGTACTCTGCTGCCAGCGCTCGCCGCCGCCGTGATCGCGCTGCTGCTGTACGACCCGTGGCTGGCCCGCAGTTACGGCTTCGCGCTCTCCGTCCTGGCCACGGGGTCCCTGCTGACCCTCGCCCCGCGCTGGAGCGCTGCGCTGCGCCGCCACCGGGTGCCGCCCCGGCTGGCCGAAGTTCTGGCGGCCGCCGCGGCGGCGCAGGCGGTGTGCGCGCCGGTGGTGGCGGTGCTGGCCGCCCGGGTGAGCCTTGTGGCGATTCCGTGCAATCTCCTGGCGGAGTTGGCGGTGGCGCCTGCCACCGTTCTCGGCTTCGCCGCCCTTGCCCTCGCCCTCTTCGCACTCCCGGTCGCCAAGGCCCTGACATGGTGCGCTTCGTGGCCTGTTGAGTGGATGGCCTCCGTGGCGCGTACGGGGGCCGGTCTGCCGGGTGCGGGGGTGGACTGGCCTGACGGCTGGGGCGGCGGGCTGCTGCTGGCCGCGTTGACGGCCGCCGTCGTGTGCGGGGCGCGCCGTGCTCTGCGGCATCCGTGGCTGTGTGTGGCCTGTGCGCTTTTGCTGCTGGTCGCGGTCGTCCGCCCGGCGCCGCTGGTCCGCGTCATCACGGGCTGGCCGCCGCCTGGTTGGCGGATGGTCGCCTGCGACGTGGGGCAGGGAGACGCGCTGGTGCTCGCCGCGGGGGATGGTGCGGCCGTCGTCGTGGACACCGGGCCTGATCCGGGCGCGGTGGACCGCTGTCTGCGCACACTGGGCGTGACCCGGGTGCCGTTGCTGGTGCTGACCCACTTCCACGCCGATCACGTGGCCGGGCTGCCAGGCGTGCTGCGTGGCCGGGCGGTCGGCGCGATCGAGACGACGAGTCTGGCGGAGCCGCCGGGGCAGGTGGCTTTCGTGCACAGAGCGGCGGAGGAAGCGGGGGTCGGTCGCGTCGTGGCGATGCCGGGGGAGCGGCGCCGGACGGGCGGCCTGTCGTGGGAGGTGCTGTGGCCCCCGTCCCTCACTGGGCCTGGGGACTCCCGGCCTGGCGCCCGGCCCGCGGCGAACGCTGGGCGCCCCGGCGGTTCGGTGGCCGCCGGGGGAGCGAACGACGCGAGCGTCACCCTGCTCGTCCGTACGGCGGGGCTGTCGCTGCTGCTCCTTGGTGATCTTGAGCCGCCCGCTCAGGCCGCCCTGCTCGCGGCTCATCCGGACCTCGGGCCGGTCGATGTCGTGAAGGTCGCCCACCATGGCTCCGCCTACCAGGACCCGAGGCTGCCGCGCCGGCTCGCGCCTCGTCTGGCGCTCATTTCCTGTGGGGCGGACAACCCGTACGGACATCCGGCTCCGCGTACGGTCGCCGCCTTCCGGGGGAGCGGTGCCACCGTGCTGCGGACTGATACGGACGGCTCGATCGCGGTCACCGGAGGTGCGGGAAGTGCCCAAGGCGCCGGAGACGATCCGGACCTGAGCTTCGCGACGCAGCGTGGAAGGGGGCCACCGCGGGGCATGCGATGAGGTGCTGGTCAGGCACTGGTCAGAGGTCCGCCTCGCGCCAGCCGTCATATTCGGCGGCGAAGTCGTCCAGCGCCGCGGCCTCCAGCCGTGCCGCCGGGTCCTCGATGACCACGAGCCACTGTGCGTCCTCGGCGTCGTCCTCTCCGGCCAGCGCCTCCCGTACGAGCTGCGGCTCCTCGGCCAGGCCGAAGCGGTCGACGACCTCCTCCGCCGCGTCCTCGGCGGCATCGCGGTCGGGAAGGACCAGCAGATGCCGGATCGCGGGTTCCTGGGCTTCGTCGGGACGAGGACGTGCGCTGCTCACCAGCCCATTGTGCGTGACCGCCCACGGGCGCGGTGGGCGGGGCCGCCGGTAGCGGCGCCGGGCGACCGGGGGGCGGAAGCCGGGGGCCGGGCATCGGGCGTCGGAGTGTCAGTGGCGCGTGGGATGCTGTGCAGCGATGGCCAAGAAGATGACGACTGACGATCCGCTCGCCCCTGTGACGCTCGCCGTGGGCCAGGAGGATCTGCTGCTCGACCGCGCGGTTCAGCAGGTCGTGGCGGCGGCGCGCGTCGCCGACCCCGACACCGATGTGCGCGACCTCACCTCGGACGCGTTGCAGCCCGGCACGCTCGCCGAGCTGACCAGCCCGTCGCTCTTCGCCGAGCGCAAGGTCGTGGTGGTCCGCTCCGCGCAGGACCTCTCCGCCGACACGATCAAGGACATCAAGGCGTATCTCGCCGCTCCCGCCGAGGAGATCACCCTCGTCCTGCTGCACGCCGGAGGAGCCAAGGGCAAGGGGCTGCTCGACGCCGCCCGTAAGGCAGGGGCCCGCGAGGTCGCCTGCCCCAAGATGACGAAGCCGGCCGACCGGCTCGCCTTCGTGCGGTCGGAGTTCCGCGCCATCGGCCGCTCCGCCACCCCCGAGGCGTGCCAGGCGCTGGTTGACTCCATCGGCAGCGACCTGCGCGAACTCGCGAGCGCGTGCACGCAGCTCACCGCCGACGTGGAAGGCACCATCGACGAGGCGATCGTCGCCCGGTACTACACGGGCCGGGCCGAGGCGTCGAGCTTCACCGTCGCCGACCGCGCCGTAGAGGGGCGTGCGGCCGAAGCGCTGGAGGCGCTGCGCTGGGCCATGTCCACCGGCGTCGCACCCCTGCTGATCACGAGCGCGCTGGCGCAGGGCGTGCGGTCGATCGGCAAGCTGGCCTCAGCGCCCCGCGGGGCGCGCCCCGGCGATCTGGCGCGCGAGCTGGGCATGCCGCCCTGGAAGATCGACCGGGTGCGCCAGCAGATGCGCGGCTGGTCGGCCGACGGTGTCGCGGTCGCGCTGCGCGCGGTAGCTGACGCCGATGCCGGGGTCAAGGGCGGTGGGGACGATCCGGAGTACGCGTTGGAGAAGGCCGTCGTCGCTGTGGCCCGAGCCGCCCGCGCCGGCCGTTCGTAGACTCACCGCGCCCCGCACCGCCCGCGCCGACCGCTCGTAGACTCACCGCGCCCCGACCGCGCGCCTGCCGGGCGGCACCCCCTGCCCGGCCTCGCACCGGCCCGAGCCCTGTCGCTTTCGCCGCTCGCCCAACAGGCCAGCGGGCCAGCAGGCCACCGGCCCGAGCTTCCCTGGACCCATGGGGGCCAAGGCCGGGGAGCGGCGCGGTGGTCCGCGCCGCTGCCTGAGGCCGTCTGCCGCCGCGCCGGACCGCGCGCTACTTCTTCATCTTGGCCATCGTCGCCGTCGCGCTCTTCTTCAGCATGGCGCCGACTTCGGCGTTCTTCGGCGGGGTCACGCTGGAGCTGCTGGAGAGGTAGTTGGACCACGTGGTCTGGTACGTCATCCAGCCTTCGCGCACGCCGAGGATGACGTAGCTGCCGTCGTCTTTGCCGTCGTTGTCCTTCTGGGTCACCAGGAACGCCTCATCGCCGATGCCCGAGACCGGCTTGACCTGGTAGCTGTACGAGGAGCCCTTCTGGTTCTTGTAAGCCAGGTACTGGGCTTCGAACTCCGGCCCCGGGTCGGACTTCTTGTGCAGCGAGGCCGAGGTGGAGAGCCAGGTCGACGCGTAGTCGGAGGAGGTCGTCCCCTCCGCCTCCAGGTCGGTGCTGCACTGCATGGAGTCGAGCGACTCGTGCTCGCTGCCGCTGTGCGTCGGGTTCTTGCTGTCGCCGGTGGGGGTCTCCTTCTTGAAGCCCGCCTCCTCGAACGGCGAGTAGTCGGTGGCCGAGCAGAGATCGCTGGTGTACGCGTAACCGGCGAGGTCGGCCTTGGGGTCCTCGTCTCCGCTGAGGCCGCCGGTGGCGAAGAGTCCACCCGCCCACAGGGCCGAGGCGACCACGGCGCCGCCTGCCGCCCACAGCCAACCGCGGCCCTTCGTCGCGCCGGGCGGGACAGGAGCCCCGGCCATGCCGGGTGCGTAGCCGACCGGCGGCTGGCCGGGATACTGCCCAGGCGGTGTCTGCCCGGGCGGTGCCTGTCCGGGCGCGTGCTGCGCCGCGACCTGGTCGGACGGTGGTGACGTGGCGGGCACGCCACCCGGGAGCGTGGGCTGCGCCGCCTGTGCGGACTGCCCGGCACCCGGAGCCGCCGGAGGCGGATACGCGTAGGGGTTGGGGGCCGACGGGCCCTGCTGGCCGGGCGGCTGCGCGCCGGGCTGCTGGGGCGGTACGTGGCCGTACGGGTTCGGCTGCGACTGCGCGTACGGGTTGGGCTGGTCCCCCGAATTCGACATGGCGTGCAGATTACCCGAGACAGTTCGAAGCTTTCCCGCCGTCCTGTGACCCGAGACATCACCGAGACACCACCGAGACCCGTCCACTCTCCTACCGCGAGACCCGTCCACTGTCCTCCCGCGCGACCGGTCCGCTGTCCTCCCGCCCGCGAGGGGCCGCAGGCGCCCGGTCCGCCCCCGCGTCGTCCGCGCCCCGCCCCCGCGTCGTCCGCACCCCGCCCCCGGGTCGTCCGCCCCGCGTCTGTCCGGCCCGGGTGATGCGGGCCGGGTGCTCCGGGACAGCGCGAAGGCCCCGCTGCGTCCTGGGGAACGGACGTATGCGGGGCCTTCGTCGGAAATCCGCGAGCTAAGCACGCCACACCCGCGTGGCGAACGCAGGCCGTGTGTGGCGTGATGCCGCTGGGCTGACCTCGGGGTATTCCCCGTTGGGCCGGCCAGTCGGCTGCCGGTCGGCGCGGGAGAGAGGGTCCGCGGAATCCGTACCAGCGTGGAAACGAAGCTCGGTCATGCACCGTGCGACGGCGGGGCGGATGTCGCCCGCGTCACATACGGCTCGCGGTCAGTCCAGTAGCCGACCGCTGGTGAGGCTTGGGTCAGGCGCTGAGGCCCGAGACCTGTGCTGCCAGCGCCGACTTCTTGTTGGCGGCGGCGTTCTTGTGGATGACGCCCTTGCTGGCGGCCTTGTCGAGCTTCTTGGACGCCTCGCGGGCGGCGATGGTGGCCTTTTCGAGGTCACCGGTGGCCACGGCCTCACGGGTCTTGCGGATCGCGGTGCGGAGCGAGGACTTGACGGCCTTGTTGCGCAGGCGCGCCTTCTCGTTCGTCTTGTTCCGCTTGATCTGGGACTTGATGTTCGCCACGAAAGAGCCTCTACGGGTTCGTTGGATTTCGATGAGCGCCTCGTGCCTGAGAGGGCACGAAGCACAGTTATCCAGGTTACCAGCAGGCGGTGTGGCCTCCCAAACCGGACTGCGGCCGCCAGTCATGGGACGATGGGCGGGACTGTCCCTGAGTCCCGCCTAGCCGCGTTCAATCACCGAATGGACCCTGCGTGCCCGCGACACCTACCAATGTGCCGGAGCCGAGCCGTACCGACCCGGCTCTTGTCCGTAACTTCTGCATCATCGCGCACATCGACCACGGCAAGTCCACACTCGCCGACCGGATGCTCCAGCTGACGGGCGTGGTGGACCAGCGGCAGATGCGTGCGCAGTATCTCGACCGCATGGACATCGAGCGTGAGCGCGGCATCACGATCAAGTCGCAGGCGGTCCGGTTGCCCTGGGCGCCCAACGAGGGTGACCAGCAGGGCACCACGCATGTGCTCAACATGATCGACACCCCCGGGCACGTCGACTTCACCTACGAGGTGTCCCGGTCGCTCGCCGCCTGCGAGGGCTGCGTCCTCCTCGTGGACGCGGCCCAGGGCATCGAGGCTCAGACTCTCGCCAACCTGTACCTGGCGATGGAGAACGACCTCACGATCATTCCCGTCCTGAACAAGATCGATCTGCCCGCCGCGCAGCCCGAGAAGTTCGCCGCCGAGCTGGCGCACCTCATCGGCTGCGACCCCTCCGAGGTGCTCAAGGTCTCAGCGAAGACCGGCGAGGGCGTGGCCGAGCTGCTCGACCGGGTGGTCCGCATGGTCCCGCCGCCGGTCGGCGTCAAGGACGCCCCGGCCCGCGCGATGATCTTCGACTCGGTGTACGACTCGTACCGCGGCGTCGTCACCTACGTCCGTGTCATAGACGGCCAGCTGTCCAAGCGCGAGCGCATCCGGATGATGTCCACCGGCGCCACCCACGAGCTGTTGGAGATCGGCGTCTCATCGCCTGAGATGAAGGTCGCCGACGGGCTCGGGGTCGGTGAGGTCGGCTATCTGATCACCGGTGTGAAGGACGTCAGGCAGTCCAAGGTCGGTGACACGATCACGTCCTTCACCAAGGGCGCCACGGAGGCGCTGGGCGGCTACAAGGACCCCAAGCCGATGGTGTTCTCCGGCCTGTATCCGCTGGACGGCTCTGACTACCCGGAGCTGCGCGAGGCGCTGGACAAGCTCCAGCTCAACGACGCCGCGCTGGTGTACGAGCCGGAGACGTCGGCGGCTCTCGGCTTCGGCTTCCGGGTCGGCTTCCTGGGTCTGCTGCACCTGGACGTGATCAGGGAGCGCCTGGAGCGCGAGTTCGGCCTCGACCTGATCGCGACCGCTCCCAACGTGGTCTACCGCGTGGAGATGGAGGACGGCTCGGAGCACGTCGTCACCAACCCGAGCGAGTTCCCGACCGGCAAGATCGACGAGGTGCACGAGCCGGTCGTACGGGCCACCGTGCTCGCGCCCAGCGAGTTCATCGGCGCGATCATGGAGCTGTGCCAGTCCCGCCGCGGCGCGCTGCTCGGCATGGACTACCTCTCCGAGGACCGGGTGGAACTGCGCTACACCCTGCCGCTCGCCGAGATCGTCTTCGACTTCTTCGACCAGCTGAAGTCCAAGACCCGTGGCTACGCCTCGCTCGACTACGAGACCACCGGGGAGCAGACCGCCGATCTGGTCAAGGTCGACATCCTGCTGCACGGCGACAAGGTGGACGCCTTCTCGGCGATCACGCACAAGGACAAGGCGTACGCGTACGGTGTGCGGCTCGTCGCGAAGCTGCGTGAGCTGATCCCACGGCAGAACTTCGAGGTGCCGATCCAGGCGGCCATCGGCAGCCGGGTCATCGCCCGTGAGACGGTGCGCGCGATCCGTAAGGACGTGCTCGCCAAGTGCTACGGCGGCGACATCTCCCGTAAGCGCAAGCTGCTGGAGAAGCAGAAGGAAGGCAAGAAGCGGATGAAGATGGTCGGCAGCGTCGAGGTGCCGCAGGAGGCCTTCATCGCGGTGCTCTCCTCCGACTCCGACGGCGAGACCAAGGCCAAGAAGTAGGCCGCGCGGCGGCACGGGCGGCGCCGGCGGGCGCGGCGGCGCCGTCGGCGTGCGGCGCGGTACGGCGGAAGCGGCGCCTCCCGTTCGCCGGCGTCCTCGCTTCCGCAGCTGTTGCCAGTGGGGCGGGGAAGCCGGGGAACGGCCTGTGAGCTGCCGTTGGGCCCGTAGCGCCGCCGCGCTGCGGGCCCAACGCATGTAACGGCCAACTATCTCGGATATCACTGTTTCAACAAGGCGGCCGTAGCCCCTTACGCGTCGGGGCGACGCCCTCTACTCTGATCTCTACTCGTAGGTTACTCACGAGTCACTAATGCTGTAGGCGGGCCCCGGAGGATGCCGTGACCGACTCCCAATCCCTGCTCGACAACCGGCCGCCGTCCCTGGCCGCCCTTTTCCTTGAGCGGGTCGAGGCGACGCCAGCGGCCGAGGCGTACCGCTATCCCGTTCCCGCCGCCTCCGGTGAGGGGCCCGACGACTGGCGGTCGCTGACCTGGGGCGAGTCCGCCACTCGTGTCTTCGCCATCGCGGCCGGTCTCATCGACCTCGGCGTGGTGGCCGAGGAGCGGGTCGCGCTGGCCGCGGCCACCCGGGTCGAGTGGATCTTCGCCGACCTCGCCGTGCTCTGCGCCGGAGCGGCGACCACCACCGTCTACCCGTCCACCAACGACGACGAGACGGCGTTCATCCTCTCCGACTCCGGCAGCCGGGTCCTGATCGCCGAGGACGCCGAGCAGCTGCGCAAGGCCCGCGCCTGCCGTGGCGACCTGCCCGCACTCGCCCACGTCGTGGTGATCAACGAGGAAGACGCGGTCGCGGCGGAAGGCGACCCCGAGGGCTGGGTGCTCTCGCTGGCCGAGCTGGAGCGGCGCGGCGCCGCGTATCTCGACAAGAAACCGGACAGTGTGCGGGACCGGGTGCGGGCCCTGCGCGCCGACCAGCTGGCCACGCTCATCTACACCTCGGGCACCACCGGCCGTCCCAAGGGTGTCCGGCTGCCGCACGACGCGTGGTCCTACATGGCGCGCGCGATCGAGAGCATCGACCTCCTCGCCGCCGATGACGTGCAGTATCTGTGGCTGCCGCTCGCGCACGTCTTCGGCAAGGTGCTCGTCGCCGGTCAGATCGCCGTCGGGCACACCACCGCGGTCGACGGCCGGATCGACAAGATCATCGAGAATCTCCCGGTGGTCAGGCCGACCTACATGGCGGCCGTCCCGCGGATCTTCGAGAAGGTCTACAACGGCGTCGCCTCCAAGGCGCGCGAAGGCGGCGGGGCCAAGTACAAGATCTTCCTGTGGGCGGCGGAAGTGGCCCGTGAGTACGCGAAGGTCTCCCAGGACAACTTCCGGCGTACCGGCACGACCAGCGTGCCGTTCGGGCTGCGCACCAAGCACGGCATCGCCGACAAGCTCGTCTACGCCAAGCTGCGCGACGCGTTCGGCGGCAGGCTCCGCGCGTGCGTCTCCGGTTCGGCCGCGCTCGCTCCCGACATCGGCTACTTCTTCGCGGGCGCCGGGATCAACATCCTGGAGGGCTACGGGCTCACCGAGTCCAGCGCCGCCAGCTTCGTCAACACCCATGACTACCGCACCGGCACGGTCGGCAAGGCGCTGCCCGGCCTGGAGGTGCGCATCGCGGACGACGGCGAGATCATGCTGCGCGGCCCGGGCATCATGCAGGGTTACCACGGACTGCCGGAGAAGACCGCTGAGGTGCTGGAGGCGGACGGCTGGTTCCACACCGGCGACATCGGCGAGCTGTCCCCGGACGGCTTCCTGCGCATCACCGACCGCAAGAAGGACCTGATCAAGACGTCGGGCGGCAAGTACATCGCACCGGCTGAGGTCGAGGGCCAGTTCAAGGCGGTCTGCCCGTTCGTGTCCAACATCCTGGTGCACGGCGCCGACCGGAACTTCTGCACGGCGCTCATCGCGCTCGACGAGCCGACCCTCATGGAGTGGGCGAAGGATCACGGCCTGGAGGGCAAGTCCTACGCCGAGGTGGTCTCCGCCAAGGAGACCGAGGAACTGATCGAGGGCTACGTCAAGCGCCTCAACGAGGGGCTCCAGCGCTGGCAGACGGTCAAGAAGTTTCGGCTGCTGCCACGCGACCTGGACGTTGAGCACGGTGAGCTGACGCCGAGCCTGAAGCTCAAGCGGCCCGTCGTGGAGCGGGAGTACGGGGCGCTCATCGAGGAGATGTACGCGGGCTCGCGCGAGGCGTAGCGCCCGGGGCCGCGCGCCCGGGTTGGCCGCGCGCCTCCCCGGGAACGGCCCGACCACGCGAGGGGGCCGGGGTGGCGAGGCCACCCCGGCCGCTGCCGTTCCCGGCCCCGCCGCCGTTCCCGCCGACCGGTATCGGCGGCCGCGGACGCGGAGCCGCAGTACGGGGCGCCGCCCCCCGCGGGCGCTCAGGCCAGGAGCTCTTCCAGGCTCTGCTCCATGCGCGCCACCCGGCGGCCCAGCTCCCGCACATCGCTCACGTTGCTGCGCGTCAGCTGGTTCTCGATCGCGGACAGCCGCTCCACCAAGTCCTTGAACCGCTCCTGGTCACGCAGCAGCAGACGCTGCAACTGCCGGTTCTTGCGGTGCAGATCGAGGAAGACATTGACCTTGGCGCGCAGCACCCACGGGTCGAACGGCTTGGTCAGGTAGTCCGCGGCCCCCGTCGCGTAACCCCGGAAGGCATAACCGGAGTCGGGGTCGGTGCCGGTCAGGAAGATGATAGGTACGTCCTTGGTCTGGTCGAGCCGTTTGATGTTGGCCGCGGTCTCGAAGCCGTCCATGCCCGGCATCAGCACGTCGAGCAGCACGACGGCGAACTCCTGACGGAGCAGCGCCTTCATGGCCTCCTCGCCCGATCTGGCGCGCACCAGCGGCTCACCCAGCGAGCTGAGCACGGCCTCCAGCGCTATCAGGTTGTCCTCCATGTCGTCCACGAGGAGGATGCTGGCCTTCTGGGTGGTCGTGGTCGTCGTCGCGGTGGTGGTTGACATCATGAGGGCCTCGTTGTGCTGTCAGGAGCAGCCTCGGGCGCTAGCAGGCCGAGAATCACGGTGAGCAGCAGGTCGATATCGACGGGCTTGGGGACGTACTCGGAGGCCCCGCAAGCGATCGACTTCTCCCGGTCGCCCGGCATCGCCTTCGCTGTCAGCGCGATGACGGGGCGGTTGGCGTGGCGGGGGTCCCGCCGGATGCGCCGGATCGTCTCGTAGCCGTCGAGTTCGGGCATCATCACGTCCATCAGGACGAGATCGACGTCCGGGTTCTTGGTGAGTGCCTCGATGCCTTCGAGGCCGTTCTCCGCGTACAGCACGGTCATGCCCACCCTTCCCAGGACATGGGTGAGGGCGAAGACGTTGCGGATGTCGTCGTCGACGACGAGCACCCGGCGGCCCGGCAGCACCTCGGCGGCGCGTCCGGTGCGCCAGCGGGCGAGCTGGTCGGGCTCCTGAGTGATGGCCGACTTCTCGACCACGTGGTGTTCGGTGAGCTCCGCGCTGGTTTCGCGTTCGGGATCGGCCTCGCCGGGCTCGCCGGGCCGGGACCGCGGCACGTACAGGGTGAAGGTGCTGCCGCGGCCTGGTTCGCTCTCGGCGCTGATCCGGCCGCCGAGCAGTCCCGCGATCTCCCGGCTGATGGACAGGCCGAGTCCGGTGCCGCCGTACTTGCGGTTCGTCGTGCCGTCGGCCTGCTGGAACGCCTCGAAGACCACGGCGAGCTTGTCCGGGGGGATGCCGATGCCGGTGTCGGTGACGGCGAAGGCCACGAGGTCCCCGTGCTCGGGAGGGCCGGTGCGGACGCGGTTGACGCGGAGTTCGACGCGGCCCGCGTTGGTGAACTTCACCGCGTTGGACAGCAGGTTGCGCAGCACCTGCTGAATGCGCTGTTCGTCGGAGTAGATCGAACGCGGCACGTTCTCGCCGACGGCGATGTCGAAGGCCAGGCCCCGGTCGATGGCGATCGGGCGGAAGGTGTCGTGGACGTAGTCGAGCAGCTTGACCAGTGGCAGCTTCTTGGGGCGGACGTCCATCCGGCCCGCCTCGATCTTGGACAGGTCGAGAATGTCGTTGATCAGCTGGAGCAGGTCGGAGCCCGAACGGTGAATGGTCGCCGCGAACTGCACCTCTTCCTCACTCAGGTGCTGGTCGGCGTTGTCGGCGAGCAGCCGGGCGAGGATCAGCAGCGAGTTGAGCGGCGTACGCAACTCGTGCGACATGTTCGCCAGGAACTCCGACTTGTACTGCGAGGCCGCCGACAGCAGCGCCGCCTTCACCTCCAGCTCGTCGTTCGAGCGGCGCAGCTCGGCCTGCTGCCGCTGAAGCTCGTCCGAGCGCTCCTGGAGCTGCTGGGCGAGCCGCTGGGACTCGCTCAGCAAGGATTCCGTCCGGGAGTTGGCGATGATGGTGTTCATCGCGACGCCGATGGTGGTGCCGAACTGGTCGAAGAACGTGAGGTGCACATCGGAGAAGCGGTAGAAGGAGGCGAGTTCGACGACGCCGAGCAGCTGGTCCTCGAACATGATCGGGATGATCACGATGCTGGCGGGAGCCGCCTCGCCGAGCCCGGAGTTGATGGTGATGTATCCCGGCGGGGCCTCCTCGATGAGGATGCGCTTCTTCTCCAGCGCCGCCTGCCGTACGAGTCCGTGGCCGGGCATGCCCGGGGTGTCCACGGTCGCGCCCGCCGCCGCTCCGTAGCCCGCGATGAACGCCAGGCCGCGCGTCGCCGACGACAGGGCGCGGTCGCCCGACCTGCCACCGCTGGCGTCGGCGCCCGTCTCGGCGAGGAAGAACGCGCCGTACTGGGCGTTCACCAACGGGGTCAGCTCGCGCAGGATCAGGTCGGCGACCTCCATCAGGTCGCGATGGCCCTGCATGAGGGAGGCGAGACGGGCGAGGTTGGACTCCAGCCAGTCCTTGGCCCGGGTGGTCTCGCGCAGGTTGGACACCATCAGGTTGATGTTGTCCTTCAGCTCGGCGACCTCGCCCCGGGTCTCGACGGTGATGGCCCTGGTCAGGTCTCCGGCGGCGACGGCCGAGGTGACCTCGGCGATGGCCCGCACCTGGGTGGTCAGGTTCGAGGCGAGCTCGTTGACGTTGGTCGTCAGGCTCTTCCACGTACCGAAGACGCCCTCGACCCGGGCCTGGCCGCCCAGCTGCCCCTCGCTGCCCACCTCGCGGGCGACGCGGGTCACCTCGGAGGCGAACGAGGACAGCGTGTCCACCATGGTGTTGATGGTGGTCTTCAGCTCCAGGATCTCGCCGCGCGCCGTCACGTCGATCTTCTTGGACAGGTCGCCCTGCGCCACCGCGGTCGCGACCTGCGCGATGTTCCGGACCTGACTGGTGAGGTTGTCGGCCATGAAGTTGACGTTCTCCGTGAGGTCTTTCCAGACTCCGGAGGCGCCTCTGACCTGGGCTCGGCCGCCCAGCTGGCCCTCGGTGCCCACCTCGCGGGCCACCCGCGTCACCTCGTCGGCGAAGCCCGACAGCTGAGCGACCATCGTGTTGACGGTCATCTTCAGTTCCAGCAGTTCGCCGGTCGCCTCGACCGTCACCTGCCGGGTCAGGTCGCCGCGCGCCACCGCCGTCGTCACCAGGGCGATGTCCCGCACCTGGGCGGTGAGCCTGGCGGCCATGGTGTTGACCGCCTCCGTCGTGTCGCGCCAGTTGCCCTGGAGGCCCTGCACCTTGGCGCGCCCGCCGAGCCGCCCCTCGGTGCCGACCTCGCGGGCCACCCGGGTGACCTCGCCGGTGAACAGGGAGAGCTGGTCGACCGTGCGGTTCACGGCACGGCCCAGACGCCGCAGGTCGCCCCGTAACTGCCGGGTGCCGTCGTGGAGATCGACCCGCTGCGACAGATCCCCGCTCGCCACCGCGTCCAGCACCCGGGTGGCGTTGGTCGCCGGAATGGCCAGTGCGTCAAGGAGCGAATTGGCCGCGTGCACGTTCGTCGCCCATGACCCCTGACCAGGGCTGGAGGTCAGGCGCTCGTCGAGCCGCCCGTGCCGTACGACCTCACGGCGCACGCGGGTGAGCTCCTCGCTGAAGTGCTGGCTGCGCGCCGCGAGCCGGTTCAGGGCGGCGTTCAGCTCAGCCGTCAGTCCCTCGGGCGGCTCGGCGGGATCGGCGATCCGCACGTTGAACTCACCGTCACCCAGTGCGGCGAGCGCTGCGAGCAGCGGCCGCAGCTCGGAGACCCGCACCCAATCGCCTTCCGATGGGGGAATCGCCCCCGGTGGGGGGATCGAGGCGAGGTTGGGCGCGGTTGTGGCCGTACGTGTCGTATCCATGCTCATGGCGGCCCACTTACGTCACTCGGTGCATATGGGCGCGGTCAGTCTGTCACGCTGTCGGGGTCGGAATCGGCGCTATGCCGGAACTGATCAGGAGCCGCAGGGTCCGGGCGGTATTTTCCGTCCGGCAGAGCGGTGAGGGAAATGCGCCCGGCGCTGACGATCAGCGCGGACGCGAGCACGGGAAGGAACCCCCGTGGGAGCAAGCAGGAACGTAAGAGTCAACTCGGGCATGGAGGTGAGCCCGGGTGCGCAACCGGACGTGGGCGTGGACATGGGGTCTGGCGCGATGGTGGCCGCGAGCCGTGGCATGGGTGTAGTAGCTCGGACGGGCGCGCGCAGGGGGCTGAGCGCCGGCAGCGCGCCCCCGCGCCCCGGTGCGCGGGCAGGAGGCGCCGAGCACGACTGCCGCACCAGCCTCCCGGGGAACCTGATGGCCGCCTCCGCCGGGCGCCAGTTCGTCCGCGCCGCCCTCGCCGACTGGACGGCGCTCGGCCTGCCGGGCACCGAGCTGATGACCGAGCAGCCGGCCGACGACGCCGTGCTGTTGGTGAGCGAGCTCGTCACCAACGCCGTCGTGCACGCGGGTACCGGCGTGGAACTGCGCTGCGAGCTGGAACCCGCCGGTTCCGACATGGCGAACCCGGCGCTCTACGTCGAGGTGACCGACCATCACCCGACCCGCGTGCTGAGGGGGCAGCCTGTCACCACGGGCACCCAGTCAGCCTCCGAGCACAGGCCGGACGGCGGAGGCGACGGAGGCCCGAGAGGAAGCGCGGGCCATCTCGACGGGGCCGGCACCACGGGAACGTCACAGGACGTCAGCCTCGGAGGCGAGCGCGGCGGCAGCGGCCTGCGGCTGGTCGCCACCATCGCCGAGTCATGGGGAACGATTTACCGAAGAACCAGCAAGTCCGTATGGTTCCGGCTGCCCCTCGGCGCGCTCTCCCACGCTTCCGAGAACGCCCCAGCCGAGCCGTCGGACGACGCGTTGCCCCACCCATCAGGCCAGGGCCGCGGCACCCCGCGCGAAGCAACCGAATGCGAGGTGACCGAAGCAGGCGTCACCGAAGCAGGCGTCACCAGAGCAGACGTCACTGAGGCTGCGGGCACCGACGAAGACGCGGGCAAGCTCGCCCTCCAGCGCGACCTGCGCGTCACGGAGATCCTGGCGCCCGCCCCGCTCCGCGTGGCCCTCCGCCGCTGCGCGCCCGACTGGGTCAGCCACGGCGCGCTGTCCTTCCTCGCAGAGGCGTCCGACCTGCTGGCCGGGCAGTTCGACGAGGACAAGGTCGCCTCCCTCACCGGGCAGCTGCTCGTCCCCAGGCTCGCCGACTGGTGCGCGGTGTGGCTGGAGACCGGGGACGCGCGCCCACGGCTGGCCCGGGTCTGGCACGCGAGCGAGACCCGCATGGCGGAGCTGCGCAGCCTGGTCGAGAAGCACCCGCCCCGGATGCCCGCCGCCGTGCAGGGCCGCGCCATCGCGTGGCCGTGGCCCAGCGCCCCGTCCGCGTACGGCCCCGGCGGCGCGGCGCTCGCCTGCCGCCTGGTCGCGGGCGGCCGCGAGGTGGGCACCCTGCTGCTCGGCCGCAGCGGGCTAACCCGCATCCCGGACGAGGTCGTCGGCCTCATCGAGGACTTCGCGCGCCGGGTCGCCCTCGCGCTCGCCTCCGCCCGCCAGTACACCCGGCAGGCGACGATCAGCGAGGTGCTCCAGCGCGGACTGCTGCCGAGCGCGCTCGCCGAGATCCCCGGGATGCGGACGGCCGTCGTCTACGAACCGACCGGCGGCACCTGCGCGGGTGGCGACTTCTACGACGTCTTCCCCGCCGGGGACGGCCGCTGGTGCTTCGCGCTCGGCGATGTGTGCGGCAACGGCCCCGAGGCGGCCGTCGTGACCGGCCTGGCCCGCCCGGTGCTGCGGCTCCTCGCCCGGGAGGGGTACGGCGTCGCCGAGGTCCTCGACCGGCTCAACCGCACCCTCGCCGAGAAGGCCGTGGAGGCGGCGGCGGCGGCCGTCGCGGGCGAGGGCCCTGGCGAGTCCCGCTTCCTGTCCCTGCTGTACGGGGAGCTGGTCCCGTACGGGAACGAGCCGCGCGGACCGGGTGCGAGCGCCCCGGCGGACACCCCGGCGGACACTTCATCGGACACCTCCGGCGCGGGCGCCCCGGCGGACGCGTCCGGGGCGGACGACGAGGCGGCGACGGGCGGCGCCGTGCGCTGCACCCTGGCGAGCGCCGGGCATCCGCTGCCCCTGCTGCTGCGGCCCGACGGCGAGGTGGTGGTCCGCGCGGTCCCGCAGCTGCTGCTGGGAGTCATGGACGAGGTGCGGTACGAGAGCGAGAGCTTCGACCTGCTGCCGGGCGACTCCCTGGTGTGTGTCACGGACGGCGTCACGGAGCGCAAGTCCGGGACCATGCAGTTCGACGACGACGGCGGTCTGGCGAGGGCGCTCGCCGCGTGCGGAGGGCTGAGCGCCGAGGACATCGCCCAGCGGGTACGCCGCGCCGTCCACGCCTTCGCCGCCTCACCGCCCAACGACGACCTGGCCATGCTGGTGCTCCAGGCCCGCTAGAGCGCTGCCGCGCTGGGCCGCCGCTCGCTGCCCGGCGCCCCGTCACGCCCGGCGTGCGGCCCGGCGCCCTCCCGCCCGTGCGCCCCCAGCCCTGGGGCCCTCCCCAGCTCAGCCCTGGGCGCGCCGGTTCGTGGCCAGGAGCTCCGGCCGCGATGGCGGAGAATGGGACGTATGCCTTCCGTACTGCCCGATGGTGAGCCCATGCCCGATGACGGGGCGCTGCCCGGTCACGCCCTGGAGGGCGCGGGGACCCGGCCCCTCGGGTTCTACCTGCACGTTCCGTACTGCGCGACCCGCTGCGGATACTGCGACTTCAACACCTACACCACCAGCGAGCTGCGCGGCTCCGGCGGTGCGCTCGCCTCCCGGGACAACTACGCCGACATGGTCGTGGAGGAGATACGCCTGGCCCGCAAGGTGCTCGGGGACGACCCACGCCAGGTCGAGACGGTCTTCGTCGGCGGCGGCACCCCGACCCTGCTCGCCGCGCGCGACCTGGGGCGGATGCTCGCCGCCATCCGCGACGAGTTCGGCCTGGCGCCCGGCGCGGAGATCACCACCGAGGCGAACCCGGAGTCCGTCGACCAGCGCTACCTCGCCGAACTGCGCGAAGGCGGCTTCAACCGGGTCTCGCTCGGCATGCAGAGCGCCCGGCAGCACGTTCTGAAGGTGCTCGACCGCACCCACACCCCGGGCCGCCCAGAGCGCTGCGTCGCCCAGGCGCGTGCCGCGGGCTTCGAGCACGTCAACCTCGACCTGATCTACGGAACGCCGGGGGAGAGCGACGCGGACTGGCGGGCCAGCCTGGACGCGGCCCTGGGCGCCGAGCCGAACCACGTGTCGGCGTACGCGCTGATCGTTGAGGAGGGGACCCAGCTCGCCCGGCGCATCCGGCGCGGCGAGGTCCCGATGACCGACGACGACGTGCACGCGGACCGGTACCTGATCACCGAGGAGACGCTGTCAGGCGCGGGTTTCCGCTGGTACGAGGTCTCGAACTGGGCGACGACCGAAGCGAGCCGCTGCCGCCACAACGAGCTGTACTGGCGGGGCGCGGACTGGTGGGGCGCGGGGCCCGGCGCGCACAGCCACGTGGGCGGCGTGCGGTGGTGGAACGTGAAGCACCCCGGCGCGTACGCGCAGGCGCTCACCGAGGGCCGTTCCCCCGGCGCGGGCCGCGAGATCCTGGCCCCCGAGGACCGGCGCGTCGAACGCATCCTGCTTGAGCTGCGACTGTCCGACGGCTGCCCGCTCGACCTCCTCGCCCCGGCGGGCCTGGCAGCCTCGCGCCGCGCCCTGACGGACGGCCTGCTGGAGCCCGCCCCGTACGAGGCGGGCCGCGCCGTGCTGACGCTGCGCGGACGGCTGCTGGCGGACGCGGTGGTCAGGGATCTGGTGGACTGATCACTCGCGGGAGTGAATGCCCACGTTCGCGCTGACCCCGCGCCTACGCTGTTCCTGGGCTGCCACTAAAGAACGCGGCGGATGTGGAGGGCCACGGAGATGACCGCTGTGGATGATCACCGGATGACTGAGCTCTTCGAGAACCTGGAGGTTCCCGAGGGCGTCAAGGTGGAGCTCCTCAGGGGAGAAATCGTGATGGTGGCCGGACCGGATCTGGTCCATAACCTGATCGTGCAGGCCGTGCAGGACGAGATCCCGCGCGATCGCTGGCACCGGCTGCAGACGCAGGACATCGCGATCCCGGGTGAGGTCAGCGAGCCGCAGCCGGATCTCGTGGGTCATGGAACAGGGGGCGTTCGACGGCCCCGGTCGCCTGGTTCCGGCGCCTGCGGTCACCCTGGTCCTGGAAGTGGTCTCGAAGGCCAGCGCCCACCGGGACTACAGGCTCAAGCGCTCGGTCTACGCGGCGGGAGGCGTGCCCGCGTGTCTGATCGCCGACCCGTTCACCGCGGCATGCGTCCTGCTCACCGAGCCCGTCGGTGCAGGAGAAGAGGCCGACTACCAGGTCGAGCGCACGGTCAAGTTCGGTGATCCGGTGCCGGTCGACGTGCTGGGCATCTCGCTCGACACCAGTGGATTCCGGACCCTCGGCTGAGACGACGAAGCCGCGAGTCCCCGGCTGCCGTGCCCGGTCGGCCGGTCGGCCGGTCAACTGATCAGCCGGTCAGCCGGGTTGCGTGACAAAGTCGATCAGTTCCTCCACCCGGCCCAGCAGTGCCGGTTCCAGGTCCCGGTAAGAGCGCACCGAGCCCAGGACGCGCTGCCAGGCGGCGCCCGTGTTCTGCGGCCAGCCCAGGGAGCGGCACACGCCCGTCTTCCAGTCCTGGCCGCGCGGGACGGACGGCCAGGCCGGGATGCCGACCGAGGAGGGCTTCACCGCCTCCCAGACGTCGATGTAGGGGTGGCCGACGACGAGGGTGTCGGGATTGGTGACCTCCGCCGCGATCCGGGATTCCTTCGAGCCGGGAACCAGATGGTCGACCAGGACGCCGAGGCGGGCGTCAGGGCCGGGCGAGAAGGAGCGGACGATGGCGGGAAGGTCGTCGATGCCCTCCAGGTACTCCACGACGACCCCCTCGATGCGCAGGTCGTCGCCCCATACGCGTTCCACCAGTTCCGCGTCGTGGCGGCCCTCGACGTAGATGCGCCCGGCGCGGGCGACCCTCGCGCGCGCCCCCGGCACGGCGAGTGAGCCGGAGGCCGTACGGGCCGGTGCCGCCTGCCGGGGCTGCGTGCTCGGTCGTACGAGGGTGACGGGGCGGCCCTCCAGCAGGAAGCCGCCCGGCAGCAGGGGGAAGACCCGGTGCTTGCCGAAGCGGTCCTCCAGCGTGACGGTCGGGCCTTCGGCGGTCTTCTCGCAGCGGATCACCGCGCCGCAGAAGCCCGAGGTGACCTCTTCCACCACCAGGTCCGCCTCGGCCGCGACCTCGGGGGCGGGCTTCGACTTCTTCCACGGCGGGGTCAGATCGGGCCCGTAGTGTCTGCTGCGCATGGGCCAGACGATAGCTTCCGGGCAGTCGCCGCGGGCCCGCGGCCACGTCGTTCACCATGAGCTCCCCGCGCCGGCGGCCCCGCGGGGAAGGCCCGGCGAGCCCCCACGCGCACCGCCCGGACGCATGCGCTCCCGCGTACGCACTCACGCCGTACACATCCGCGCCGTACGCGCTCACACCGTCCCGAAGCGCTCGGCGAGTGCGTCGCGCTGCGCACGAACGAAGGCCGCGTCAACGACCGCCCCGTGCCCCGGCACATAGACCGCGTCCTCCCCGCCCAGCGCGAGCAGCCGGTCCAGCGCGGCCGGCCACTGGCTGGGGACGGCGTCCGGGCCCGCCTGCGGCGCGCCGGACTCCTCCACCAGGTCGCCGCAGAAGACCACCTCGGGCGGTCCTTGGACCAGTACGGCGAGGTCGTGCCCGGTGTGCCCGGGGCCGACGTTGGCCAGCAGGACCTGACGGCCACCGAGGTCGAGGGTGAGTTCGCCGCAGACCGAGTGCTGGGGGCAGACGAGAAGGTCGGTGGCCTCAGCCGCCGCGTCCGGCTCGACACCCTCCCGTACCGCCTCCTCGCGCAGCGCGTCCCGCTCCCGTGGCAGCAGCGCCGCGAGTCCGGCCGCCCCGTAGACCTGGACACCGGCGAAGGCGGCGGTGCCGAGGACATGGTCGAAGTGCGGGTGGGTCAGGGCCACGTGCGTGGTGCGGCGGCCGAAGAGGGCGTGGACCTGGCGCCGGATCTCGGCGCCCTCACGGAGCGTGGCCCCGGTGTCCACGACGAGCACGCCCTCGGGGCCGGCGATGGCCCCGGCCGTCGCGTCCCAGCCCGGCAGCCGTCGCCGGGCGACACCGGGCGCGAGCTGTTCCCAACCGTGCCGGTCGTCACCGTGCCGGTCGTCGGCTTCCGCACTGCTCTCCATACGGAGACGCTAGCTCGGGCTCCGGCCCCCCGCCCGGTCGGGCGGCAGGGCCGATTCCCGGCCGCTCGCGCCGTACAGACCGGGGCCGCCCTTGCCCCGATGGCGGCAGCCCGCCGTACACTGGCCCAGGGGATTTGGCACTCGGGACGGGTGAGTGCCAGGAAAAGTCCCCTGATACACGGTTTGGACTGGGAGGTGTGCGCGATGCTCAGCGAACGCAGACTTGAAGTGCTGCGCGCCATCGTCCAGGACTATGTCGGCACGGAGGAGCCCGTGGGCTCCAAGGCGCTCACCGAGCGGCACCACCTGGGCGTCTCCCCGGCTACCGTGCGTAACGACATGGCGGCGCTGGAGGATGAAGGATTCATCGCCCAGCCGCACACGAGCGCGGGCCGTATCCCCACGGACAAGGGCTACCGGCTCTTTGTGGACAAGCTCGCCGGTGTGAAGCCGCTGTCGTCGCCCGAGCGTCGCGCGATCCAGAACTTCCTGGACGGCGCGGTCGACCTGGACGACGTGGTGGGGCGCACGGTGCGGCTGCTGGCGCAGCTGACCCGGCAGGTCGCCGTCGTGCAGTATCCGTCGCTGACCCGCTCCACGGTGCGTCATGTCGAGCTGCTCTCGCTCGCCCCGGCACGCGTCATGCTCGTGTTGATCACCGATACCGGTCGCGTGGAACAGCGGATGGTGGACTGCCCGGCGCCGTTCGGTGAGACCTCGCTCGCCGACCTGCGGGCGCGGCTGAACAGCCGGGTCGTGGGGCGGCGGTTCTCTGACGTGCCGCAGCTGGTGCAGGACCTGCCGGAGTCGTTCGAGCAGGAGGACCGTGGCGCGGTCTCGACGGTGCTCGCCACCTTGCTGGAAACACTGGTCGAGGAGACGGAGGAGCGGCTGATGATCGGCGGCACCTCCAACCTGACCCGGTTCGGACACGACTTCCCCGTCATGATTCGTCCGGTGCTTGAGGCGCTGGAGGAGCAGGTCGTGCTGCTCAAGCTGCTAGGCGAGGCGAAGGATTCGGGCATGACCGTACGAATCGGTCATGAGAATGCTCACGAGGGCCTGAACTCCACATCCGTCGTCGCTGTCGGCTACGGTTCGGGCGACGAGGCAGTCGCAAAACTCGGCGTGGTCGGACCGACCCGCATGGACTACCCCGGAACGATGGGAGCGGTACGCGCAGTGGCACGTTACGTCGGACAGATCCTGGCGGAGTCGTAAGTGGCGACGGACTACTACGCCGTCCTGGGCGTGCGGCGCGATGCCTCGCAGGACGAGATCAAGAAGGCGTTCCGCAGGCTCGCACGCGAGCTGCACCCGGACGTCAACCCGGACCCGAAGACCCAAGAGCGGTTCAAGGAGATCAACGCCGCCTACGAGGTCTTGTCGGACCCGCAGAAGAAGCAGGTCTACGACCTCGGTGGCGACCCGCTGTCCAACGCGGGCGGTGGCGGCCAGGGCGGCTTCGGCGCCGGCTTCGGCAACTTCTCCGACATCATGGACGCCTTCTTCGGCACCGCGTCGCAGCGTGGACCGCGCTCGCGTACGCGGCGCGGCCAGGACGCCATGATCCGGCTCGACATCGAGCTGGACGAGGCGGCGTTCGGCACCACGAAGGAGATCCAGGTCGACACGGCCATCGTGTGCACGACCTGCACCGGCGAAGGCGCCGCGCCAGGCACCTCGGCGCAGACCTGTGACATGTGCCGTGGACGGGGAGAGGTCTCGCAGGTCACGCGGTCCTTCCTCGGCCAGGTGATGACGTCGCGGCCCTGCCCCCAGTGCCAGGGCTTCGGCACCGTGGTCCCCACCCCGTGCCCGGAGTGCGCGGGCGACGGGCGCGTACGGTCCCGCCGTACGCTCACCGTCAAGATCCCCGCAGGTGTGGACAACGGCACCCGCATCCAGCTCGCAGGCGAGGGCGAGGTCGGGCCCGGCGGCGGCCCGGCCGGCGACCTCTACGTGGAGATCCACGAGGCGCCGCACGCGGTCTTCCAGCGCCGGGGCGACGACCTGCACTGCACGGTCACCATTCCGATGACGGCGGCGTCGCTCGGCACGAAGGTGCCGCTGGAGACGCTCGACGGCGTGGAGGAGATCGACATCCGCCCGGGCACGCAGTCCGGCCAGTCGGTCCCGCTGCACCAGCGCGGCGTCACCCACCTGCGCGGCGGCGGCCGGGGCCAGCTGATCGTGCACGTCGAGGTACTGACGCCGAGCAAGCTCGACCCGGAGCAGGAAGAGCTGATGCGACGGCTCGCCAAGCTCCGCGGCGAGGAGCGGCCCACCGGCGAGTTCAAGCCGGGGCAGCAGGGGCTGTTCTCGCGGCTGAAGGATGCGTTCAACGGTCGCTGAGGCGTGGTGGTCTGCTGTTGGTCGCTGAGCTGTGGCTTGTGGGGCTCTGGTGTGTTCCGGCCGGGGGTTCGGGGGGTGTCCCCCGGGGGTTGGGGTAAGCCGGGGCAGCAGGGGTTGTTCTCGCGGCTGAAGGATGCGTTCAACGGTCGCTGAGGTATGGCCTGCGGCCGGGTTCAGCGGCTGCTGAAGTCATGCGCGTACCAGACGGTGCGGCGCCCTGTGCGCCGCACCGTTCGCGTGCGGGCGCATGGGTGCGGTGTGCCCGGCCGGGCACGGGCGAAAGGCCGCTGGGCGCGGTCGGCGGGCACCCGGCGACTGGGCGTACTGGGGGGTTACCTGTTGGCGCGACGGCCGTGACACGATGTCGCCATGTCCTCCGCGCTGACCGATCTCTACCGGTATCCGATCGTGCAGGCCCCCATGGCGGGTGGCGCCTCGCGTCCGCAGCTCGCCGCCGCCGTCAGTGCGGCCGGGGGGCTCGGCTTCCTCGCCGCCGGCTACAAGACGCCGGAGGCCATGTACGAAGAGATCAAGCATCTTCGCGGGCAGAGTGACCTGCCGTTCGGCGTCAACCTGTTCATGCCGCAGCCCGCCACGGTCGACTGGTCCGCCATCGCCGTCTACCGCGAGCAGCTCGCGGGCGAGGCCGCGTGGTACGAGACTCCGCTGGGCGACCCGGACGTCGGCTCCGACGACGCCTACGACGCGAAGCTCGCGATTCTGCTGGACGATCCGGTGCCGGTGGTCTCCTTCGCCCTCGGCTGTCCGTCCCGCGCGGTCTGTGACGCGCTCGCCAAGGTCGGTACGCGGACCATCGTGACGGTGACCTCGGCCGACGAGGCGCGCGCCGCACAGGCGGCGGGCGCCGACGCCGTGTGCGCGCAGGGCATCGAGGCGGGCGGCCACCAGAGCACGCACCGGGACGACCCGCACGCGGATGGTCCGGGCGCCGGGCTGGGACTGCTCTCCCTCATCGAGCAGGTGCGGCAGGCGGTGGCGCTGCCGGTGGTCGCCGCCGGTGGGCTGATGACCGGTGCGCAGATCGCCGCCGTGCTGGCGGCGGGCGCGAGCGCGGCCCAGCTCGGCACCGCGTTCCTCGTGTGCCCCGAGTCGGGCGCGAACGCCCTGCACAAGCGGGCCATGACCGACACGGTCTTCACCCGCACCGAGCTGACCAGGGCCTTTTCCGGGCGCCCGGCGCGCGGCCTGGTCAACAGGTTCATGCGCGAGCACGGCCCGTACGCTCCGGCCGCCTATCCCCAGCTGCACCACATCACCTCAGGGCTGCGGAAGGCGGCGGCAAAGGTCGGCGACCCGCAGGGCATGGCGCTGTGGGCGGGGCAAGGCCACCGGCTGGCCCGGGAGATGCCCGCCGGACAGCTGGTCGACGTGCTGGTCGCCGAACTCTCCACCGCGCGTGACGCGCTGGCCGCCGGTACGTGGCCGTCCCCGACCCACCAGCGTCAGGTCGGCGGAGGCGGCGCGTGACCGCCCCCGTCTTCGTCACCGACTCGCTGGCCGGTGCGGCCGTGGGCGGGACCGTCACACTGGGCGGGGCTGAGGGACGGCACGCCGTCTCCGTGCGGAGGCTGCGGGTCGGCGAGGACGTCGTACTGACCGATGGCGCGGGCAGCGGCGCGTACGGCACGGTGGCCGCCGTCGAGGGCAAGGATCAGCTGACGGTCGAGGTGGCCGGGTTGCGCGCCGAGGCCGAGCCGGTGCCCCGGATCACCGTCGTCCAGGCGCTGCCCAAGGGGGACCGCGGCGAACTGGCCGTGGAGACCATGACCGAGACCGGCGTGGACGTCGTCGTGCCGTGGTCCGCGGCGCGTTGTGTCACCCAGTGGCGGGGCGAGCGGGGTCTGAAGTCACTGGGCAAGTGGCGGGCGACGGCCCGCGAGGCGGGAAAGCAGTCCCGCAGGCTGCGCTTCCCCGAGGTCGCGGACGCGATGACCACCCGGCAGGTCGCCGGGCTGCTGGCGGGAGCCGCCTTCGCGGGCGTCCTGCACGAGGAGGGAAGCGAACCGCTGGCCGTCGCCGACCTGCCGGCGTCGGGCGAGATCGTGCTGGTCGTCGGTCCCGAAGGGGGCGTATCCCCCGAGGAGTTGGCGGCGTTCGCCGAGGCGGGCGCCAAGCCGTACCGGCTGGGCCCGACCGTCCTGCGCACCTCAACGGCGGGCACCGCGGCCACCGCACTGCTGCTGGGACGCACCGGCCGCTGGAACTGACCGACTGACCAGCTGGCCGGACGGCTGACCAACCGACCGGCCAAGTGACGTACCGACCAACTGGCCAGTCCGAGGGGCCATCCGTGGGGCAGCGGGCGAACAGGCGAGTGGCCGACACCGCACTTCCGGCCCCTGGCCGCCCATGGCACTCTGCTGTCCATGGGGGCTTCGAGTCGAATGCGAAGGCGACGAGCGCTCCTCGCGGTAAGCGCCGCAGGCGTGGCAGTCGTCACGCTGTCGGCGTGTGATCCGGTGGAGGATGGGCTCAGCGCGTCCATGGTGGCCGTGACCACCGACAAGGTGGGCACCCGTGCCCTGGAGCGGGGCGGGATCGACGTGCGCTGGATGGCCTGCACGGCGAAGGTGCGAGGTCAGCGCGACGACGGTTCCTCACCCTCGGCGAAGTCCCGGTCCAGCGGACGCGCGGACGTCAACTGCACCGGCAAGGCCGCGGGCGACCGGGAACTCTCGATCAAGGGCACCGTCACCTTCGTCCGCGAGAACCGCTGCGTACGCGGGAACCTGACCGGCAGGATCGAGGGCCGGGTGGTCTTCGAGGCGGGCCTCATCGGTGACTGCGGCGCCGAACGCCCCGCGCACCGCCCCACGCAGCGTCCGACCAGGAGCCACCAGCCGACGGCGCAGCCGCCGACCACAGCGCAGCCCAGGCCGACGGTGACCGCCACGGTCACCCCCACCCCCAGCCCGCGTCCGCCATCGACGCCACCGGTCACCGTGACGGTCACCGCGCCACCGCCCCGGCCCACCCCCGACCCGACGCCGAGCTGCGACTGCGACGACGGCGGAGGAAACGGAGACCACGGCCGCGGGGACGGCGGCCCGCACGCGACCCAGGCCGGGAGCAAGTAATCCGGCCGGGCGTAAGTGAGCTGGGGTGGGGCGTAACTGACGGCTCGGCACGCGTGCGGTGCCATGCGCGCGGCACCACGCGTTCGTGTCGCGGTCGCGGACGCGGGTGCGGACGCGTGGATGTGCGGGTGCGCGCGAGGCGTGAGCCGTCTGGCGGAGGCGCGCGCGTCAACGCCGCACTACGGAGTGCGTCGTGGCGGGAGGGAGTGAGGAGTCTCGCTGTGCGGACCGCTAGCATGCGACGTACCGAACGGACGTAGGACGTCGCAAAGGAGATGCGGGGCAATGGCGGGAGAACCGCAGGCGGACTGCCTGTTCTGCAAGATCGTGGCGGGGGATGTCCCGGCCACCGTGGTGCATGACTCCGCGACAACCATTGCCTTCCGGGACATAAACCCGCAGGCGCCCACGCATGTCCTCGTCATCCCCAAGGCGCACTACCCGGACGCCGCTTCGCTCGCCGTCGCCGAGCCGCAGATCGCCGCCGATGTGCTGCGCGCGGCGGGTGAGGTCGCCGCCGCCGAGAAGGTCGAAGGCGGTGGCTACCGCATCGTCTTCAACACCGGCTCGGGGGCGGGTCAGACCGTCTTCCACGCACACGCCCACGTCCTCGGCGGACGCGGCCTCAACTGGCCCCCCGGGTAAGTCAGTTGTCCGTACGCGAACTGGTCGTCCTGGGCACGGCGAGCCAGGTGCCGACCCGGCACCGCAACCACAATGGCTACCTGCTGCGCTGGGACGGCCAGGGAATCCTCTTCGACCCGGGCGAGGGCACCCAGCGGCAGATGCTGCGGGCGGGTGTCGCGGCGCACGACCTCAACCGGATCTGCGTCACCCACTTCCACGGTGACCATTCGCTCGGTCTGGCCGGGGTCATCCAGCGGATCAACCTCGACCAGGTGCCGCATCAGATCACGGCCCACTACCCGGCCAGCGGTCAGCACTTCTTCGAGCGGCTGCGGTACGCGACGGCTTACCGCGAGACGGTACGGCTGGTCGAAGAGCCGGTCAGCGGCGAAGGCGGAACGCTCACCAGCGGCGGCGCCGAGACCGGCACGCACGGACCCCCCACCGGCGACACCACCGGCACCACCGACAGCACCGGCGCCGCAGGCACCACCAGCGTCCCGATCAGCCCCAGCCCCTACACGCTGAGCGCCCGGCGGCTCTCGCATCCCGTCGAGTCGTACGGCTACCGCCTGGTCGAGCCGGACGGCCGTCGCATGCTGCCGGAGCGGCTGGTGGAGCGGGGTGTCACCGGCCCGCTCGTCGGCACGCTGCAACGGGAGGGCGCCGTGACGGTGGAGGGCCGCACGGTCACCCTGGAAGAGGTGAGCGAGGTGCGGCGCGGGCAGCGCTTCGCCTTCGTCATGGACACCCGGCTGTGCGAGGGGGTGCGCGCCCTGGCCGACGGGTGCGACCAGCTCGTCATCGAGTCGACGTTCCTCGACGAGGACGAACGGCTGGCGCGCGACCACGGCCATCTCACCGCCGGGCAGGCGGCCCGCGTCGCCGCTGAGGCGGGCGTGCGGCAGCTGGTCCTCACGCACTTCTCGCAGCGCTACGGCGACCCGGTCGAATTCGAGCGCCAGGCCCGGGCGGCGGGGTTCGAGGGCGAACTCACCGTCGCCCGTGACCTGATGCGGGTCCCGGTACCGAAGCGGCGCTGACGTACCTGAGCGACGCTGACGTACCTGAGCGACGCTGACGTACCGAAGCGGCGCTGACGTACGGCCAGCGCGGCGCCTCGCATCCTCACCCGCCTCCCACCGCCGCCCCGTGGGCCCCGAGCCCGACCGGAGCCCGCCCCTGCGCCGTCACAACCCCGCCGCCACGCCATCGCGGTGCAGCCGAGGAGGGCCCGACCGGCGATCGTGCACACTGGCCGCACCGGTAACGGGCACTCGCGACGGAGAGAAGTACGGCACAGTACGGCGTACGGCCAGGGAGCACACCGTGACACGACGAGACGGAGACCACAGGGCGTCCACGCCCGAGTACGCGGAGCTTTCCGGGCCGGCTGAGCCCGCCGGGCCCGCTGAGTTCGCCGGGCACCGCCCGGTGGCGGGGCTCGCGGCGAACACCGCGCTCGATCCGCTCGCCGCCGTCCGTGAGCGAGGCGACCCGGACTGCGACGTGTATCTGACCGGGCCCGTCTTCCTCGACATCATCTTCACCGGGCTCGACTCCGCGCCCGTACGCGGCACCGAGTCCTGGGCGCGCGGGATGGGCTCAAGCCCCGGTGGCGTCGCCAACATGGCCACAGCGCTCGCCAGGCTCGGCCTGCGCACCTCCGTCGCCGCGGCGTTCGGTGACGACATGTACGGCGACTACTGCCGTGACGCCCTCGACCGGGGCGAGGGCATCGACCTGTCGCTGTCCCGTACGGTCCCCGGCTGGCACTCTCCGGTCACCGTCTCCATGGCGTACGAGGGTGAGCGCACGATGGTGTCGCACGGCCACGAGGCGCCACCGACCCGGTCCGCTTCGCCGGTGGACGGGGCGTTCGACGGCGAGCCCGCGCCGGAGTGCCCGCCTCCAGCGCGTGCCTGCGTCGCCTCCCTGGTGCCAGGCAGCAGCGAGGAGTGGGTCGGGAACGCGGCCCGCCGGGGCAGCCGGGTCTTCGCCGACGTCGGCTGGGACGACACCGGTCGCTGGGACCCGGCCGACCTCGCCGGGCTTGAGCACTGCGAGGCGTTCCTCCCCAACGCGGCGGAGGCGATGCGCTACACCCGCACCGACTGCCCGCGTGCGGCCGCGCACGCGCTCGCCGAGAAGGTGCCGCTCGCCGTGGTCACGCTGGGTGCGGAGGGCGCGTACGCGGTGGACGCCCGTACCGGCGAGAGCGCCGAGGTGCCCGCCATCGCCGTCGAGGCCCTGGACCCGACCGGCGCTGGGGACGTCTTCGTCGCCGGGTTCATCACGGGCACCCTGGCCGACTGGCCGCTCGCCGACCGGCTCGCGTTCGCCGGGTTGACCGCCGCGCTGTCCGTACAGGAGTTCGGCGGGTCGCTGTCGGCGCCCGGCTGGGTGGAGATCGCCGCGTGGTGGCAGCACGTGCGCGCCTTCGACGACCAGAGCCTGGTCGCCGGGCACGGCAGCGCCCTGCGCCGCTACGCCTTCCTGGACGGGCTCCTGCCCCCGGCCCAGCGTGCCTGGCCGCTGCGCCGGGCGGTTCCGACGATCGGTTTCCGCCAGCCCTGACGGGGCTGGGACGGGGCCTTGACGGGAGCGTTGTGGCGGAGGTCCGTGGGGAGCGGGGGCCGGGGCGGCCGAGCCGGGGGCTCCGGGGCGGCCGGGTCCGGGGTGGCTGGGGCGGCCGGTGCCGCAGGGGCCCGGCAGCGCGTCCCGAAAACCGCTCGGGCCTTGTCAGTGGCCCGTCGTACGCTGGTATCCCAAGGTTGTCGACCACGGAAAGAGGGATGAGCAGGCCCCAGAGCCGGCCCATGACTCAGACACCCACAGCCCAGAACCCCGCGCAGGGGCAGGCCCGCGCTCACTTCACCGTCCCGGCCAAGCACCCGATGGTCATGGTCCTGGGGTCCGGCGACTCACTGCTGCGCGTGATCGAGGATTCGTTCCCGGCGACGGACATCCACGTCCGGGGCAACCAGATCAGCGCGGTCGGCGATCAGCGTGAAGTCGCACTGATCCAGCGCCTGTTCGACGAGATGATGCTGGTGCTCCGCACCGGTCAACCGATGACGGAGGATGCGGTGGAGCGTTCGATCGCCATGCTGCGTACGGCTGAAAACGGCGGGGGCGAGGCCGCCGAGACGCCCGCCGAGGTGCTCACACAGAACATCCTCTCCAACCGTGGCCGCACAATCCGGCCCAAGACCCTCAACCAGAAGCGCTATGTCGACGCCATCGACAAGCACACGGTGGTCTTCGGGATCGGCCCCGCCGGCACCGGCAAGACGTACCTGGCCATGGCGAAGGCGGTCCAGGCCCTGCAGTCCAAGCAGGTCACGCGGATCATCCTGACCCGTCCCGCGGTCGAGGCCGGAGAGCGCCTCGGCTTCCTGCCCGGCACGCTCTACGAGAAGATCGACCCGTATCTGCGGCCGCTCTACGACGCGCTGCACGACATGCTTGACCCGGACTCCATCCCGCGCCTGATGGCCGCGGGCACGATCGAGGTGGCCCCGCTCGCGTACATGCGCGGCCGGACGCTCAACGACGCCTTCATCATTCTCGACGAGGCGCAGAACACGAACCCCGAGCAGATGAAGATGTTCCTCACCCGCCTCGGCTTCGATTCCAAGATCGTGATCACGGGAGACGTCACCCAGATCGACCTGCCGGGTGGCACCAAGAGCGGTCTGCGCCAGGTGCAGGACATTCTCGACGGCGTGGACGATGTCCACTTCTCCCGGCTCACCAGCACGGATGTCGTCCGGCACAAGCTCGTCGGCCGTATTGTCGACGCGTACGAGGTCTACGACAACCGAACGGGCAACCGCACCAACGGGCAGTCGCACTGACAGGCACGCGCACTGACAGGCCCTCGCACTGACACGTACGCGCACTCACGGGTACTCGCACCACTTGCCCGGCCCACCCCATGACCCACATGACCCCCATGACCAGCTCTGCCACAGAGCGGTCGCATGAAAGAGCAAGTCGCACCAAGGACGGGTCCCAGCGAGGACGCGTCCTGCCAAGGACCAGCCGCACGGGGCGTGCGGCCGCTGTAACCAGCGGCCGTACGCACCGGTGGTCGCACTCACCGGCAACGGTATCGGGAGAAGTCACCAGCACCATGGCGATCGACGTCAACAACGAATCCGGCACGGACATCGACGAGCGGGCGGTCCTCGACGTCGCGCGCTACGCCCTGGCCCGGATGCGTATCCACCCGCTTTCCGAGCTTTCGGTCATCGTCGTCGACGCCGACGCCATGGAGCAGCTGCACATCCAGTGGATGGACCTGCCCGGCCCGACGGACGTGATGTCCTTCCCGATGGACGAGCTGCGGCCGCCGGGCAAGGACGACGACGAGCCGCCGCAGGGGCTCCTCGGCGACATCGTGCTGTGCCCCGAGGTCGCGAAGAAGCAGGGTGAGGAGGCTCCCACCCAGCACTCGATGGACGAGGAGCTGCAGCTCCTGACCGTGCACGGCTGTCTCCACCTGCTCGGATACGACCATGAGGAGCCGGACGAGCGAGCCGAGATGTTCGGCTTGCAGAAGGCGATCATCGACGGCTGGCGCGCCGAGAACGGCGTGGAGGGCCCGTCCCCGGCCCCCACCACCCGATGAGTGCCCCACTGATCACCGCGGCGGTCCTCCTGGTCGTCGTCGCCTGGCTGGCCGCCTGCGCCGAGGCCGGACTGGCCCGCACCACCCGCTTCCGCGCCGAAGAAGCGGTGCGCTCGGGGCGGCGCGGCAGCGCCAAGCTGATGGCCGTCGCCGAGGACCCCACGCGCTATCTCAATGTGGCGCTGCTGGTCCGGGTCGCCTGCGAGGTGGCGGCGGGCGCCATCGTCACGTACGCCTGCGTCCGGCAGTTCGACGAGACCTGGGAGGCGCTGGCCATCTCCATCGGCGTCATGGTCCTCGTCTCCTACGTCGCGGTCGGGGTCTCCCCGCGCACCATCGGCCGCCAGCACCCGCGCAACACCGCCACGGCCGCCGCGTACGCACTCCTGCCGCTCGATCGGATCATGGGCCCCATCCCGCAGCTGCTGATCCTCCTGGGCAACGCGCTCACCCCCGGCAAGGGCTTCCGCAAGGGCCCCTTCGCCTCCGAGGCCGAGCTGCGCGCGATGGTGGACCTGGCGGAGCAGGAGTCGCTGATCGAGGACGACGAGCGCCGCATGGTGCACTCGGTCTTCGAGCTCGGTGACACCCTGGTCCGCGAGGTCATGGTGCCCCGTACGGACCTGGTCGCCATCGAGCGCTTCAAGACCATCCGGCAGGCGCTCACTCTCGCGCTGCGCTCCGGCTTCTCCCGCATCCCCGTGACCGGCGAGAACGAGGACGACGTCGTCGGCATCGTCTACCTCAAGGACCTCGCGCGGAAGACCCACATCAACCGGGACGCCGAGTCCGAGCTGGTCTCCACCGCCATGCGGTCGGCGACGTTCGTGCCCGACACGAAGAACGCGGGCGACCTGCTGCGGGAGATGCAGCAGGAGCGCAACCATGTCGCCGTCGTCATCGACGAGTACGGCGGCACGGCCGGGATCGTCACCATCGAGGACATCCTTGAGGAGATCGTCGGTGAGATCACCGACGAGTACGACAGGGAGCTGCCGCCCGTCGAGGACCTGGGCGACGACCGGTACCGCGTGACGGCCCGGCTCGACATCGGCACCCTCGGTGAGCTGTACGGCATGGACCTGGACGACGAGGACGTCGAGACGGTCGGCGGCCTGCTCGCCAAGTTCCTCGGCCGGGTGCCCATCGCCGGCGCCGTGGCCGAGGTGGACCTGACCGAGGACAGTACCGACCCGCGGCTGACCGCCCTGCGCCTGACGGCCGAGTCGCCCACGGGCCGCCGCAACCGCATCGTCACGGTGCTGGTCGAGCCGGTCCGCGCGGGCGACCCGGAGCAGCGGCAGCCCGAGGAGCCGGAGCCGCGCGAACCGGGGCACCGGCGTGACGCGCAGAAGATCCGGGACTCCGGAAGGACGCGGGAGTCGGCGAAGGCGCGCGAGAGGCGCGAGGCCTCGCAGGCGCGCGAGGTGGCGAAGTCGCGAGAGGCCGCGGCGCACGACGTCGACGAGGCGGAGGCCCCGGACGAACGGCCCGGGTCCGAGCGCTAGCGGGCGACAGCTGGCGCCGCTGCCCCGGCCGGTCCGGCGTCGCCGCCGGACCGGCCGTCCACCGCGGGCCAGCCCGCCGTGCCGGGCGTCCGCTGTGCCGGGCGTCCGCCGTGTCATGCCCGGCGCGTACGGCTCCGGCCGCCGCGGCCCAGTCCGAAGGCGACCAGTACGGCCATCACAGCGACGACGGCGGCGTCCACCCCGAGGCCCAGCTTGATACCGCCCAGTGTGGCTTCGGCCAGCGTGTCGCCACCGTCCCGCAGCGCGGCGACGTGCGCCGAGGCGAGCGCGCTCAGCATCGGGATGCCGATGGTGATGCCGATCTGCTGCGAGCTGGTGACCAGGCCGGTCGCCAGGCCCTGCTCGTTGTCCGGCAGCCCGGACGTGGCCGTCACGCCGTACGCGATGATCACCCACAGGTGGCCGAGGCTCGCCACACTCACCCCGACCAGTGCCAGCCAGGCGCCGGAATCCACGCCGAGTCCGAGCAGCGACGCGGTGCAGGCGGCTTGCAGCAGCATGCCGCCGACCAGCGTGTTACGGGCTCCGAAGCGGCCGATCACCTTGGGCGCCGCGATACCGGCGGCGGCCGAGACGACACCCTGCACACCGAAGATCAGGCCGGTCTGGAACGCCGAAAGCCGCAGTACCTCCTGGAGGTAGAGAGTCAGCAGGAAGACGACCGAGCTCATCATCGAGAAGGTGATCAGCCCGGCCAGGTTGCCCCAGGCCACGTTGCGGCGGCGGAGCATGGGCAGGGACACCAGCGGTTCGGCGGCTCGCGACTCGACGACGACGAACGCGACGAGCAGGGCCGCTCCCGCGGCCAGTGACACCAGGACGTCCGCGGAGCCGAAGCCCTCTTCGGCCGCGGTGGACAAGCCGTAGATCAGGGCGAGCAGACCACCGGTGACGGTCACGGCACCGGGCACATCGACCTTCGGCCGCCGCGGGTGGCGGGACTCGGTCAGCAGCGTGGGAGCCGCGGCCAGCACGACCACTCCGGCGAGGGCGAGCAGCCCCATGGTGGAGCGCCAGCCGAGGGTGTCCGTCATGACACCGCCCAGCACCATGCCGATGGTGAAGCCCAGCGACAGCAGGGTGCCGCTGATACCCAGCGCGCGCTCGCGCTGCGGGCCCTCGGGGAAGGTGGTGGTGAGCAGCGACATGCCGGTCGGCACGATGACCGCCGCGCCGAGTCCCTGGAGCGCCCGTCCGGCGAGGAAGGCCGCCGGGTTCCAGGCGAGAGCCGCCAGCACGGAGGCCGCCGCGAACAACGCGAGGCCGGTCAGGAACAGCTTGCGGCGCCCGTAGAGGTCGGCTATCCGGCCGAAGAGCAGCAGGAATCCCCCGGAGGGCAGTGCGAAGGCGGTGACGGCCCACTGGAGGTCGGCCTGGCCCATGCCGAGGTCCTTGCCGAGTACGGGCAGGGCCACGTTCAGGATCGAGAAGTCGAGCGCCACGATGAACTGCGCGGCGCAGAGGACGAAGAGGATCAGCTTGGCGCGCGTGGTCATCCGCTCGGCGGCGGGACCGGGACCGGGAGCGGAGCCGGAGCTGGAGCCGGGGCCAGAGCCGGACGGTGAGGCGGACGGGGAGGGGGCGCCGGGCTGGGCGGTGCGGCCCGTTCCGGATTTTGTGCCGGGGACGGCGGGGGAGTCGATTGCCATGCCACGTAGCCTCGGCTGGGCCGCGTGATCGTGGGGAGCGGGAGATTATCCTGTTGGCTCCACCACCAGCCAGCACCGTCAGACAGGGGGAGACCGTGAGCAGTCCCGCCGAGACCGCGCCGAACAGCACCTCGCAGGCTCGGCCCAAGCCACGCCGCCGTCAGGAGCTGCGTGACTTTCTCATGAGCCGCAGGGCCCGGGTCAGCCCGGCCGACGCGGGGCTTCCGGACGGCGGCGCCCGGCGCCGTACGCCCGGGCTGCGCCGCGAGGAGGTCGCCGTACTCGCCGGGGTGGGCGCCTCCTGGTACCAGTGGCTTGAGCAGGGGCGGGACATCACCGTCTCCCCGCAGGTGCTGGACGCCGTGGCGCGCGTACTCAAGCTGGGCAGCACCGAGCGGCGCCATCTGTACGTGCTGGCCGGGCTCAATCCGCCGTTGCCCGAGTCCGAGCACGACGAGGGCTATCTGTGCGAGGGCCTGAAGCGGCTGATCGACGGTTGGATGCCGTACCCCGCGCACATCATGGACGCGTATCTCAACACCGTCGCCTACAACGACTCGGCGTCCCTCGTCATGGGCTTCCGGCCGGATCAGGTCCAGAACTGCCTGATCACCTTCTTCACCGACCCGGTGTACCGGGCGCGGGCCGTCAACTGGGAGCGGAACGCCTCCTGGGTCGTGGCCCAGTTCCGGACCAGCGTCACCGAACGGCCCGACGACGAGGGCTTCCAGGCGATCGTCGACGAGCTCTCCGAGGTGAGCCCGGAGTTCGTCGAGCTGTGGAAGCGCCGGGATGTGCAGCCGGGCGGACAACTGGTGAAGGAGCTGGAGCACCCGCTGGTCGGGGCGCTCTTCTTCGAGAGCACGCAGCTGCGCGTACCGGCCCGGCCCGATCTGACGATCGTGATGCACAACCCCCTCCCGGACACGGACACCGCCGCGAAGGTGGAGTGGCTGAACTCTCCGGCCGGGCGACGCGGCGGGATGTACTCGATCGCCGGATGAGCCGTCGGGCCGGGTCGGCCGGGCACGGTTCACCGGCCGCCTGCCTGCTCGTCTGGCCGTCTGGCCGTCTGGCCGACCCAGGCGGTCGCCCGGTCCGCTGGTCGATCAAGGTTCCGCTTATCCTCGTCCGTATGAGCGACGTGACCCCGCTGGACCCGGAAGACCGCAAGATCATTACGCTCGCCCGCTCCGCGCGAGCGCGCAACGGCGTCCCCGAGGGTGCGGCCGTCCGTGATGAGACGGGGCGCACCTACGTCGCCGGGACCGTCGCCCTCGACTCGCTGAAGCTCAGCGCGCTGCGTACCGCCGTCGCGATGGCCGTCGCCAGCGGCGCCACCTCCCTGGAGGCCGCCGCCATCGTCAGCGAGGTGGAGGCCGTGTCCGACGAGGACCGCGCCGCCGTACGCGACCTGGGCGGCGCTGAGACCCCGGTGCTGCTCGCCGGCCCGGACGGCACACTCCGGGCGACGGTTTCCGCCGGATGAGCACCACCCAGCCGTCCCGGCGTACGGAACCGGCCCGGGCCGGTGGGGGACTCGCGGGCTGGGCGCTGCTGGTCTGCGGCACGATCTTGCTGGTGAGCGTCCCGGTGGATGCCGCCCTGGGTGACGGCTTCGAGTGGTCCACCCTCGCGTGGACGCTCATCGTGCTCCCCGAGGGCGTACGCCGGGTACTGACCAGCCGGGGCGAGGTCCGGCTCGCCGAGCGGCTGCGGCCTGTCGCGAGGGCCGGAATGATCACGGCCGCCGTCCTGTGCTGGACGGGGCTGATCGTGGGCTGGTCACGGAACGAGGGCACCGACTGGCTCGTCCTGTCGGCGACGGTTTCGCTGACGCTGGCGGGTGCGGTGTGGCTGGTCACCAGGGTGACCCGCGGTCGGCGGTAGTGCCCGCCGCCCCGCCAGCTCCTGCCGGGGGCTGGTCCCGTACGCGCGCGGTGCTGCGGGTGCTCGCCTGTACCTGAGCTGTCCTCAATCGCCGGACGGGCTTGATGGGCAGGCGCACGCCCGCCTGGTGGTGGCGGTCGGGTGTGACGTGCGGCGATGGTCCCCGCCGGTTTCTGATTTGTCCTCAATCGCCGGACGGGCTTGATAGCCAGGCGCACGTCTGCCTGGTGGTGCGCTCGGATATGACCTGCGGCGATCGCCCCACCCGTTCCTGATTCGCCCTCAAACGCCGGACGGGCTTGTTTCAACAGCCCGTCCGGCGTTTGAGGACACGTTGTGGCCGGTCAAGGCCGCCGTCCCCACGGTGTTGGTTGAGCAAGAGGTGGCCCGTCCGGCGCTTGCGGACACGTTTCGGCCGGCGAGGCCGGGCTACCCCACGGTGCTGGTTCAGCAAGAAAGAGCCCGTCCGGCGTTTGAGGACAGTGGTTACGGCCGGTAGAGGCCGCCACCTGTCGGTGTTGAGGTCCCGCCCAAAAGCCCGTCCGGCGATTGAGGACACCGGTTCGGCCCGTCAGGGCCGTCGCCCGCGTCGGGCTGTCCGCCGACAGCCAGGTTCGGATCGGCGAGGCACTCCGTGCCTTCGTGCCCGAGGGGCCGCGAGCACTGCTCCGCTGATCACACCGGGTGGCGGGCGCGGCCCGCCCGCCGTCTGGGTGGCTGCCGGGCCGCCACTTGGTCGGCGCCGCCGCGCCGATCGGGGAGAATGACCGCATGAGCGCTCGTACCCCCTCCTCCGAGGCCCCCCATCGCGCGGGCTTCGCCTGTTTCGTCGGTCGTCCCAATGCGGGCAAGTCCACCCTCACGAACGCTCTGGTCGGCACGAAGGTGGCCATCACCTCCAGCCGGCCGCAGACCACCCGGCACACGGTGCGCGGCATCGTGCACCGCCCCGAAGCGCAGCTCGTCCTCGTGGACACCCCGGGCCTGCACAAGCCGCGCACGCTGCTCGGCGAGCGGCTGAACGATGTCGTGCGGACCACCTGGGCCGAGGTCGACGTCATCGGCTTCTGCCTGCCCGCCGACCAGAAGCTCGGCCCAGGCGACCGCTTCATCGCCGCCGAGCTGGCCGGGATCAAGAGGACTCCCAAGATCGCGGTGGTCACGAAGACCGACCTCGTGGACTCCAAGCAGCTCGCCGAGCAGCTGATCGCTGTCGAGCAGCTCGGCCGTGACCTCGGCTTCGAATGGGCCGAGATCGTTCCGGTCTCCGCGGTCGGCGACCAGCAGGTCAGTCTCCTCGCCGACCTGCTCGTCCCGCTGCTGCCTGAGAGCCCGCCGCTCTACCCGGAGGGCGACCTCACCGACGAGCCCGAGCAGGTCATGGTCGCCGAGCTGATCCGCGAGGCGGCGCTCGAAGGCGTACGTGACGAACTCCCGCACTCCATCGCCGTCGTGGTCGAGGAGATGATCCCTCGCGAGGACCGTCCCGAGAGCAAGCCGCTCCTCGACATCCACGCCAACGTCTACATCGAGCGGCCCAGCCAGAAGGGCATCGTCATCGGCCCGAAGGGCGCCCGGCTCAAGGCGGTCGGGGTGAAGTCGCGCAAGCACATCGAGGCGCTGCTCGGCACCCCCGTGTTCCTCGACCTGCACGTCAAGGTCGCCAAGGACTGGCAGCGGGACCCGAAGCAGCTGCGCAAGCTCGGTTTCTGAGCCCCGCGACGCCTCCTGCCCCGCCGCCTGCGCGGGTTATTCGCCGGGCTCGGCGATGAGCGCGGTGCCGACGCGTACGAATCCGATCCGGCTGTACATCCGGGCCACGTCGGCGTCGTCGGCGGACAGGAAGACGGTCCGTACGCCGCGGGTGCGGGCCTGGGAGGCGAGCGCGGCGGTGACGGCGAGCGCGAGGCCGCGGCGGCGGGCGGCGGGCAGCGTCCCGACGCCGACGACCTCGCCGACGTCCCCGACCGCGTTGCGCTGTCCCGCGCACAAGGTCAGCCCGCTGGCGTCATCGACGGCCACAGCGATGGCCGTCAGCTCCGCGCGGATACGGTCCGCCGCGACGCGCACCGCGGCCTCCGTGCCGTGCTCCGGCATCGCCGCCGCCAGCTCCGCCAGGCCCGCGGTGCCGACCCGCGTGCCGGGCTCGGCGAAGGCGAGATGCGGGACGGTCAGCGCGCTGGGCAACGCGGGGTCGGCCGGGCCTGCCATGCGTACGGTCACGCCGTCGGCGCGGTGGCGCACGATCGGAAGCAAGGTGTCCGGCGGCAGCACCATCAGCGGGTGCTCGCGGACGACCAGGCCGGACCGCTCGGTGGCGGCCCGTAGCGCCGGACAGTTCTCGGCGACCCACTCGAAGCTCTCCGGGATGCCGAGCTCACGTTGCCTGGCCCGGACCCCGTCCACATCGCTGGAGTCCACCGGGCCGGTCCACGCCAGTGCCGGGCGGGCGTGGAACGGCCAGCCCTCCCCTTCTCGTATGAAGAGCGTGAGCGGTCCGAAGTCCTCGGCGCGGGCGCTCTGGCGCGGGACCGCGTCGTAGAACCGCTCAAGGCGGTCCAGCGTGGCATGGTGAGAGGTCATTGGGGAATCCAACCAACTCACCGTGGTGCGGGCTATGGGTTTTCCCACGGGCGGAAATCACGCTACGGCCTTTCCCGTCACGGCCGTTGGCCGCTCGCGTCCGCACGCCCGCTTTCGCGCCTGCTCGCGCCCCCGCTCCTCCGCCCGCTCGCGCGCCCGCGTCTGACGCGGTGCGCGCTGCGGCGCCCGCTGCCGGGCGGGCCAGGAGCTGTCCGGCGGAGGAGTGTGCCCCGTCAGGGCGCGGGGAACTGCGCGACCGCCACGACGCACCCGCGGTCTGCGACGCACGGCCAGGAGCTCTCCCCAGCATGATCCGCCGGACACGGCTCAGTACGCCTAGGCGCCTTCCTTGAGGACCGTGGTGATCAGCTCGCGCTGGGCGTCGGTGAGGTGGGGGTCGGCGCAGCGGAGCATGCGGCCGTCCACATCGATCTGATAGGAGAAGCCGTCCGGCACTCCTGCCTGCTGCTCCTCGCAGCCCTCGCAGAGCGCGGTCTGGGCCAGGCTCTGAAGGTGGGCGGCGTCGGGTCGGCCACCGATGTCCAGTTGCGCCTGGCGTGTGATTCCGGCGAATCCGCCGGTCCGGGTGACTGTAATCCGCATGGTTCATCTCTACCGGGCCGACGGGCGATCCGGCTACCGCGACCGACCGCGAGGGGGCGAACCCCGGCCACGACGCGCGGCGCGGACCACCGCCGTGACCACCGCGTCCGCGGGAGGCGCGGCCCGCCGTCCGCAAGGCCGGCGGGGGCCGGAGCGCGACGGCAGCGGGGCCGGAGCACGGCCGGATGGCCTCCGGCCTGGGACCGCGCGGGGCGGGGGACTCCCCGGGCGGCCCCAGGCGCGCTGAGGCAGCCCCCGGCCCGCAGGACCGCCACACACGGTGCCCAACTGGCGCGAATCACCCCGAACCGCGAGAGGCCGCGCCGGGCCGTCCCGCGTCACTCGCCGGTGGGGACGCCCACCTGGGACCACGCCTTGAGCAGCGCCTGCTGTTCCTCTCCCTCGCCGAACCGCGCGGTGGACGCGGCGACGGTGAGCCGCGCGAAGTCGGCGAACTGGGCGTCGGAGGCGAGTTCGCCACCGGTCAGCACGTCGTACCAGAGCTGTCCGGCGCGCTCCCACGCGTTGCCGCCGAGCGACTTGGCCACCAGGTAGAAGGCGTGGTTGGGGATGCCGGAGTTGATATGCACCCCGCCGTTGTCCTGGCTTGTGTCGACGTAGTCGTCCATCGTCGCGGGCTGCGGGTCCTTGCCCAGCACGTCGTCGTCGTACGCGGTGCCCGGAGCCTTCATCGAGCGCAGCGCCTCCCCGGTCACGCGCTCCGCCAGCAGTCCGGCCCCGATCAGCCAGTCGGCCTGGTCGGAGGTCTGCCCAAGGGCGTACTGCTTGATCAGCGAGCCGAAGACGTCGGACATCGACTCGTTCAGGGCACCCGACTGGCCGAAGTACTCAAGGTTGGCGCTGTACTGCGTGACGCCGTGGGTGAGCTCGTGGCCGATGACGTCGACCGGGATGGTGAAGTCCAGGAAGATCTCGCGGTCCCCGTCGCCGAACACCATGCGTTCGCCGTCCCAGAACGCGTTGCCGTAGTCCTTGCCGTAGTGGACGGTCGCGTCGAGCGGCAGCCCGTTGTTGTCGATGGAGCGGCGGTCGTAGACCTTGAGGAACAGGTCGAAGGTCGCGCCGAGCCCCGCGTAGGCACGGTTGACGGTGGCGTCCTTGCCTGCCTTGTCACCCTCGGCCCGCACCTTCTTCCCGGGCAGTTCCTCGCGGTTCTTCGCGTCGCAGATGGTGCGCTGGGGCTTGTCCGACGCCGTGCGCTCCGTCGCGGGAGTGAAGCCGCGGACGGTGGTGATCCGGCGCCGGGTCCGCTGCGCCGCGTCCTGCTGCAGGGTGCGGCGGGCGGGTTCGTAGAGCGCGGGGTCCTCGGCCCTGGCCAGTTTGTCGAGCACATGCGGCGGGACGATGGTGCAGAAGACACCGGAGTGAACACGGTGCCGGGCGGGGGCGGTGGCCGCTCTGGCGGCGCGGGGCAGGGGCGTGAAATCGGGTGTGGCGTCCATGGGTCGCAATGTGGCACTGGGCAAGGGGCCTGTCACTGCTCGCCGTCATGATTACTGACATCGAGTGGTTGTACGTGGTTTATGCATAGGTGCCGCCGCGTCCCGCATAGTGATACGCGACACGGCATTCTCGCGTCGCTCGGTTAGGCTGTTGGGCATCATGCGTTTCGGGCTGCTTCTTCTTAGCTGCCGCGGCGAGGGCCTGTAGTCGTAGGCCGACCCCCTCCCCGCGGAGTTCGGTGCTGCGGTGATCCCGCCCCGTCGGCCGTCCCCAGCGGATACACGAGGAGCCCCGACCACATGTCGAACCGCATGCCGAACACCGAGAACGCCAGCCCCGGGAATTCCGTCGGGCGGCCCACGCCCGTCACGGCGACGACCGTCACCCAGCGCCCCTCCGGGATGCCCATCCACCGGTACGGCGCGTACGAGGCCGTGGACATCCCCGACCGGACCTGGCCCGACAACCGCATCACCGTGGCCCCGCGCTGGCTGTCCACCGACCTGCGCGACGGCAACCAGGCGCTGATCGACCCCATGTCCCCCGCGCGCAAGCGTGAGATGTTCGACCTGCTGGTCCGCATGGGCTACAAGGAGATCGAGGTCGGCTTCCCGTCCTCCGGTCAGACCGATTTCGACTTCGTACGCTCCATCATCAAGGACGGTGCGATCCCCGAGGACGTGACGATCTCCGTCCTCACCCAGGGCCGCGAGGAGCTGATCGAGCGGACCGTGGAGTCGCTGCGCGGCGCTCACCGCGCGACCGTGCACCTGTACAACGCCACAGCGCCCGTCTTCCGCCGGGTCGTCTTCCGGGGCAGCCGGGAGCAGGTCAAGCAGATCGCCGTGGACGGCACCCGGCTGGTCGTGGAGTACGCCGAGAAGATCCTGGGCGACGAGACCACCTTCGGCTACCAGTACAGCCCGGAGATCTTCACCGACACCGAGCTGGACTTCGCCCTGGAGGTCTGCGAAGGCGTCATGGACGTCTGGCAACCGGAGGCCGGGCGCGAGATCATCCTGAACCTGCCCGCCACGGTGGAGCGCTCCACGCCGAGCACCCACGCCGACCGCTTCGAGTGGATGTCGCGCAACCTCTCCCGCCGCGAGTTCATCTGCCTGTCCACGCACCCGCACAACGACCGCGGCACCGCCGTCGCCGCCGCCGAGCTGGCGGTCATGGCGGGAGCCGACCGGGTCGAGGGCTGCCTGTTCGGCCAGGGCGAGCGCACCGGCAATGTGGACCTGGTCACCCTCGGCATGAACCTGTTCAGCCAGGGCGTCGACCCGCAGATCGACTTCTCGCAGATCGACGAGGTCCGCAGGACCGCCGAGTACTGCAACCAGATGGAGATCCACCCGCGCCACCCCTATGCGGGCGACCTGGTCTACACCGCCTTCTCCGGCTCCCACCAGGACGCCATCAAGAAGGGCTTCGAGGCCATGGAGAGCGAGGCGGCCGCCCAGGGCAAGCCGGTGGAGGCCATGGAGTGGGCGGTGCCGTATCTGCCGATCGACCCCAAGGACGTCGGCCGTTCCTACGAAGCGGTCATCCGGGTGAACTCGCAGTCCGGCAAGGGCGGGATCTCCTACGTCCTGAAGAACGACCACAAGCTGGATCTGCCGCGTCGGATGCAGATCGAGTTCTCGAAGACCATCCAGACCAAGACCGACACCGAGGGCGGCGAGGTCACCCCGGCCCAGATCTGGACCGTCTTCCAGGACGAGTACCTGCCGACCGAGGCCAACCCCTGGGGCCGCATCCGGCTGCGTACCGGCCAGACCACGACGGACAAGAACGGCACGGACACGCTCACCGTCGAGGCGGTCGTGGACGGCGTCGAGACGGTGCTGACCGGCACCGGCAACGGCCCGATCTCCGCGTTCTTCGACGCGCTGCAGGCCATCGGCATCGACGTACGGCTGCTGGACTACCAGGAGCACACGATGAGCGAGGGCGCGAGCGCGCAGGCGGCCTCGTACATCGAGTGCGCCATCGACGGCCAGGTGCTGTGGGGCATCGGCATCGACGCCAACACCACGCGCGCCTCGCTGCAGGCGGTCGTCTCCGCGGTCAACCGCGCCGCCCGCTGACCGCACGTGTCGATTCCGGTGCGCCCGGCCGGACATTCTCCGACGTTCTTCGGACATCGTTTCCGGCCTCGGCCGACGCGCTGACGGGGCCCCGCCCGCCGTTTTGGCAGGCGGGGCCCCGTATGCGTACCCCGGTAGGCGTACGCCGCGGGGCGTAGCCGGACTTGCCTCCCTACGGGGTACTGACGCCGCCTCCCGGATGTGGCTAACATCACGTCAACGCAACGACTCTGCGTCAATGTTCTCCAGCGGGAGCACAGCGGCGCGGCGGAGCGCAACGGAGCGCTGCCGAAGCGTGAGGGAGGTGCGACGTGATGCACACGCGAGACCGGCGTGGGCGGAACCTGTGCGTCGTCGGCGTCCGCACCGTGTGGAACACGGTCGGCGACGGCGAGTTCTTCTGTACCGACTGCGGAGGCGACCGCAACTACCGCCGCCGCACCGGCCGCCGCCGCTTCGTCGTGCTCGGCCTCCCCCTCCTGCCGCGTGGTGCCGTGGCGCCGGTCGTCGAATGCACCGCGTGCCACTCCCAGTTCGGTACCGAGGCTCTCGACCACCCCACGACCACGCGCTTCTCGGGAATGCTGCGGGACGCCGTCCACACCGTCGCCCTCGCCGTGCTCGCGGCGGGCGGCACCGAGGCCAGACCGGTGCGTCAGGCGGCGGTCGGCGCGGTGCGCGCCGCCGGGTACGCCGACTGTGACGAGGAGCAGCTGCTCACGCTCATCGAGGCGCTGGCCGCCGACACCGGCCGCCTGCCGGGCGCGCAGCGCGGCGGCGACGGCTTCGAAGCCGCCCCCGCCTTTGGCATGGGTGATCCCAGCACCGCGCTCGCCATCGAGCTGCACGAGGCACTGGAGCCGCTGGCTCCGCATCTGGCCCCGGCCGGGCGCGAGAGCATCCTGCTCCAGGGCGCCAGGATCGCCATCGCCGACGGCCCGTACTGCGCGGCTGAGCGCGCCGTCCTCGAAACGGTCGGCCGGGCGCTGACGATCTGCCCCGACGACACCGCCCGCCTGCTGCTGGCCGCGCCGCGCGCCTCGTGGTGAGACCGGGTCTCGCGGACGACGCGGACGGCGGGGGCGTGTCATCGTGAGGTCCCTGGCGGACGGACCTCGGCGGCTGTAGCGGCGGTTCCCTCAGCTACCACGACGCACGCGTGCCAGAGGCCCGCGGTTCAGACGGCGTCCAGCGCCGGGGCGATGACGGCGAAGGCCCGGTCGAGCAGTTCGGCGGGGTCCTCGGCGCCGTCACTGTCGCTCCACCGGCGCAGCACGGTGTTGAACGCGGTGAGCGCCATCCCGGCGGCCAGCTGCGGGTACAGATCGGTGTCGGGGGTGAGCCCCTGGCGGCCTGCCAGCTCCGCCGTCAGGTCATCGCGCCACTGCGCCTGGCGCTCCAGGAAGCGAGCGGCCAGGGCGGGCGTACGCAGAATCAGCTGCACCACGCGCAGTGCCCGGTCGGGGTGGTCGGCGCAGGCGGCGATGGGGACGGAGACGGCGTGCCGCAGCGCCACGGAGGGCCGCTCCTCGCCGGGGCGGGCCGCCAGCTCCGCGCGCATGCCGGTGCCCATGTCGGCCAGGAACTGGACGACCACGTCCTCCTTGGACGCGAAGTACCGGAAGAACGTCCGCTTGGACACCCCGGCGGTGGTCGCGATCTCGTCGATGGTGACCACGTCGAACCCCTTCAGCGCCAGCAACTGCAGGGCCGCCTCGCTCAGTTCGTCCGAGACGAGCTGACGTTTGCGCTGGGCCAGGCTGACTTCGGGGCGGGAGCTCACCGGGTCATGGTACACGCCATGCCTTGCATGGCACTCGGCAGCTTTCTTGACACCGAGTGACACCGACGGCAATGTACGCCACATGACACGACAGCAGCACTGGACCGCCGAGCAGATCCCGGACCAGACCGAGCGGGTTTTCCTCGTCACCGGAGCCAACAGCGGCCTCGGCCTGGCGACGACCCGGGCGCTCGCCCGCCGGGGCGGGCATGTGATCCTCGCCGTACGGGACGAGGAAAAGGGCCACCGGGCGGTCGCGGAGATCACCGCCGAGCAGCCGGGCGCCCGCCTTGAGGTGCGCCACCTCGACCTGGCCGACCTCGACTCGGTCCGGGCGTTCGCCCACCGATTGCGTACGGACCATCCACGCCTCGACGTGCTCGTCAACAACGCGGGCATCATGGCGCCGCCCCGGTCGCTCAGCGCGCGGGGCCACGAGTCGCAGTTCGCCTGCAACCATCTCGGCCACTTCGCACTCACCGGGCTGCTGTTCGACCTGCTGTCCGCCGGGCGCGACCCCCGCGTGGTCACAGTGAGTTCGGTCAACCACCGCAAGGGCCGTCTCCGCTTCGACGACCTCACCGGCGAGCGCGGCTACTCACCCATGGCCTTCTACAACCAGTCGAAGTTCGCCAACGCCGTCTTCGGACGGGAACTCCACCGGCGGCTGACCGAGGCCGGCAGCCCGGTGCGCAGCGTGCTCGCCCATCCCGGCTATACCGCCACCAACCTCCAGACGAGTGCGCCGATCGGCCTGTGGCGCGTGGTGTTCGGCCGCATCGGCAATCCGCTCCTCGCCCAGACTCCGGCCCGTGGCGCGCTGCCGCAGTTGTACGCGGCGATCGACCCGAGTGTGGAGGGCGGTGAGTTCATCGGGCCGGACGGCCCGGCCGAGCTGCGCGGCGGGCCGACGCGGGTGCGGCTGTCTTCCGCGGCCGCCGATGCCGGGACCGGCCGCCGTCTGTGGGAGGTCTCGGAAGAACTGACCGACGTACGCTTCGTGTTCCCGTCCCCCGTCTGACCGGCCGTTTCACTTCCGCCCGCCCCGGCGCCGCGCCCCGCCCCGGCGCCCCGGTCCGCGCTCTGCCGGAAGGAGACGCGGGGAGTACTCCCCCGGGAGTAATGGGCCTCCGGAGCACCCCGCGCAGTAGCCGTGATCTCCCTCGCCGTGCTGACGATTCCCCCGCTCCCCGCCGGAAGTCTGGGATGAGACACGACAGTCGGCACGAGAGGGGAGGCCTGGATGGCGGTCACACCGACCACCAAGGGCGCTGCGGTCACGGGGGCCGCGCGGGACCCGCGAAGTGAAGCGGGGGCGGGGGGCGATGTGGGCGGGGGTCCAGGGGGCGGCGCGGCGCGGCGGGTCATGCCGTGGGCGCTTGTCGCGCTGTGGATCGCGGTACTGGTGGTCGCCATGCCGTTCGCGGGCAAGCTCAGCGGCGTCCAGGATGACAAGGCCGTCAACTACCTGCCCGCGAGCGCGGATTCGACGCGGGTCGCCGAGTTGCAGGAGAGCCTGCCCGGAGGCGACACCACCGACCTGATCCTCGTCTACCACCGGGACGGCGGCCTGACGGCCGACGACCGGGCCGTCGCCGGCGAGCGGATGGCGGAGTTGGCCGGCACGTATGAGTTCGCCGGTGGCGAGCGGCCGAAGGCGGTGCACTCCAAGGACGGCACCACCGTGATGTACGGCATGTCGCTCAGCGGCCTGCCCGACGCGGACGGCCAGGTCCAGGCGGTCGACGACATACGCGACGCCGTCGCTGACCACCCGGACGGGCTGAGTGTGGAAGTCGGCGGAGCCGGTGGCATATCCGCCGACGCGAACAAGGTCTTCGAGGCCGTCGACGGCACGCTGATGTACGCCACAGCGGCCGTGGTCGCCCTCCTGCTGATCCTGACGTACCGCAGCCCGTTCCTGTGGCTGGTGCCGCTGGTCGTCGTCGGCTTCGCCACCATGACAGCGATGGCCGTCGTCTACGGCCTCTCGCAGGCGTTCGACCTGACGATCACCGGCATGAGTTCGGCCGTGATGACCGTCCTCGTCTTCGGCGCGGGAACCGATTACGCCCTGCTGATCACCGCCAGATACCGCGAGGAACTACGCCGTCACCCACGCCCCTACGACGCGATGGCCGCCGCCCTGCGTGGCTGCGGCCCCGCCGTGATCGCCTCGTCGGGGACGGTCGCCGCCGGACTGCTGTGCCTGCTCGCCGCCGACCTGAGCAGCAGCAAGGGGCTCGGTCCCGTGGGTGCGGTGGGTGTGGTGTGCGCGCTGGCGGCGATGATGACGCTGCTGCCCGCCATCCTCGTCCTGCTCGGCCGCAAGGTCTTCTGGCCGCTGATCCCCGCGTACGGCAGCGAGCCCGCCAAGCGGCGCAGCGTGTTCGCCGCCATGGGGGGATCGGTCAGCCGACGCCCCGTCACGTTCCTCGCCAGCGGGCTGCTGCTGCTCGGCGCGCTCGCCCTCGGGGCGCTGAACATGCCGGGCGACCTCAAGCAGGAGGACGCCTTCACGGACAAGCCCGAGTCGGTCTCCGCGATGGAGACCGTGGCTTCCGCCTACCCGGAGCGCGGCAGTCAGCCCATCACGATCCTCGCCCCCTCCGGCAGCGCGGACGCCGTGCTCGCCAAGACCCGAGCCGTGGACGGCATAGCCGGGGCCGAGCGCGGCCGGAGCGCCCACGGCTGGACCGAGATCAACGCGTTCGCGAAGAACGCCCCGGAGTCGGCGGGTGAGAACCGCGCCATCAAGGAACTGCGCTCCCGAGTAGGCGACATCGACGGGGAGAAGGCCCTGGTCGGCGGCGTCAGCGCGGAGCAGATCGACCTGGAGACGACGAACTCCGACGACCGGAAGGTCGTCATCCCCCTGGTGCTGGTCGCCGTGCTGCTGATTCTGATAGCCCTGCTGCGCAGCCTGGTCGCGCCGCTGATGCTGGTGTTCGCCGTGGTCGCCGTATGGGGAGCGGCGACAGGTCTTGGCGGGCTGGTCTTCGAGCCGCTCTTCGGCCTGGACGGCATCGACCCTGGCCTGCCGCTGATCACCTTCGTCTTCCTGGTCGCTCTCGGCGTCGACTACGGCATCTTCCTGATGCACCGGATGAGGGAGGAGGCCGTGGCGGGCGCGAGCACCCCCCAGGCGGCGCTGACCGCACTGCACAAGACGGGTGGCGTCATCGCGTCGGCCGGGCTCGTACTGGCAGCGACGTTCGTGGTCCTCGGGAGCATGCCGCTGACGATGATGCTCGAAATGGGCTTCATCATCGCTGTCGGCGTGCTGCTCGACACCTTCCTTGTCCGCACCTACCTGGTGACTTCGGCCAGCTTGCTGCTGGACCGCTGGGTGTGGTGGCCGGGCAAGCTGTTCCGCCGCCAGTCGGCACGGGACGCGGGTGCGGACGGCGGAAGCGGCGCGGACGACGCGGCGGCCGTCACCGACACGAAGCAGGTCAGCCCCGCCAACACGTAAGCCCGCAGAGAAGGAATCCCGCAGGGCCCAGCGGAGAGGCCGCCGAAAAGGCGAACCGGCAACGCGCGGGGCAGCAGATGGGTCCGGCACCTGGTGAGCACTCTCGCTTCCCGGTGCCGGGCCCGTACCGCACGATGGGAGCGTGCAGTTGACCGGAATCACCGCAGCCGTCCCCAGAGTTGGCCTCGTACCGCGCGGGCTCGCCCTTCCCAAGCCGACCGGCCGGGATGTCGCGCTCGCCCTTGTCGTGCTCGTCACCCAGGCCGCGCTGGCCGTGGTGGTGCGAGGCGACGGCGAGACACCGGACGCCCTGGGCTGGGCGCTGCTCATCCTCAGCGCCCTGTTCCTCGTGACCCGCCGCGGGGCCCCGATGACCACGGCCGTGCTCGTCATCCTCGCCGTCGGCCCGTACCACTCCCTGGACTACGCGCACACGGCGACGGTGCCCGCCGGGGTGGTCGCGCTGTACGCGCTGGCCGTGGGGGCGCCCCCGCTCAGGTCGCTGCTCGCTCTCACGGTGATCGTCGGGGCGATGGCCGCGGCGATGTCGAAGTCACCCGACGAGCGCGCCGTCCCGGAGATGCTGCGCGGCTCGGGCTGGCTGCTCGCGGTCGTCCTGGTCGGCATTGCGATCAGGATTCACCGCAACTACGTGGCCGCGATCGTCGAGCGCGCCGAACGCGCGGAGCGCACCCGTGAGGAGGAGGCCGCCCGGCGTGTGGCGGAGGAGCGGCTGCGCATCGCCCGCGACCTGCACGATCTGCTCGCGCACAGCATCACCCTGATCGGCGTGCAGACGTCGGTGGCGGCGCATGTCCTGGTCGCCGACCCGGACCGGCTCGACCGGGACACCCTCGCCAAGGCGCTCGACTCCATCGCCGATACCTGCCGCGACGCCCGCGCCGAACTCCGCACCACCCTGCGCGTCTTGCGGGCGGGTGAGAGCGAGGCGGCGTCCGACGCGACCGGACCACCGCCGGGTCTGGCGGGCCTTCCGGACCTGGCCAAGTCAGCGGAGGCGGCGGGCGCGCACGTCACGCTGTCCCTCGCGATCCCCCCTGACGCCGCGGCCGCGATCCCCCCGGCCGTGGGTGCGGCAGCGTACCGCATCGTCCAGGAGGCGCTGACCAACGCCGTGCGCCACGCCGGCCGCGACGTTCTCACCCGTGCCGCCGTCGAGCCCATACCCAACCCGTGGGCGGAGGGGCACGCGCTGCGCGTGACCGTCGTGGACGACGGCCCCCCACCCGCGCACGCCACGCGCCGCGGTAAGCAGCCCGCGCCCGCGGTGGCGGCGGCCCGGGAGGCTCCGGTCCCCACCGACGGCTACGGCATCGCGGGAATGCGCGAACGCGCCCGCAGCGTCGGCGGCTCGGTCACCGCGCGCAGGCGCGTCGACGCGCCGGGTTTCGTCGTCACCGCGATCCTGCCGCTCAACGGCGACACGACCACGATCCGCACCGATCCGGCGGGCTCCCCGCGCGACGCCCAGGGAGCCCCCGCGAAAGCCAAGGAGAACACGCCATGAGCGCGCAGGAGCCCATCCGCGTACTGCTCGCCGACGACCAGAACCTGGTCCGTGCCGCCTTCGCGATGCTGGTCGAGTCGGCCCGCGACATGGAGGTCGTCGGCCAGGCCGCCAACGGCAGAGAGGCCGTCGAACTGGCCCGTACGGTCGGCGCCGACCTCATCGTCATGGACATCCGCATGCCCGACCTCGACGGCATCGAGGCGACCCGCCGCATCGCCGAGGACAAGACCCTCAGCGAGGTCAAAGTCCTCGTGCTGACCACCTACGACTCCGACGAGTGCATCGTCGACGCACTGCGGGCGGGCGCGTCCGGCTTCCTGGTCAAGGACACCAAGCCCGCCGAACTCCTCGACGCCATCCGCACCGTGGCGGCGGGCGAGGCCCTCCTCTCCCCAGGCCCCACCGCCCGCCTGATCGCCCGCGTCCTCCGGCTCCCCCCAGCCCCCTCGCCCACGGCCCCACTCCCCAGCACCCTCACCACCCTGTCCGACCGCGAACGCCAGGTCCTCACCCTCGTAGGCCACGGCCTGAACAACGCGGAAATCGCCGAAGCTCTGGTCCTCAGCCCCCTCACAGCCAAGACCCACGTAAGCCGCATCATGGGCAAACTAGCCGCCCGCGACCGGGCCCAACTGGTCGTCGTCGCCTACGAATCGGGCCTGGTGACGCCGTCGCGATCGGAGGTGCCGTGACGGTGACGGGGGCCTGGGGGGCGGGCGCGCGACGGCTGCGGCTGGTTCGATGTCGCTCACGCGGCGTGACGAGAGTGGCGGCGAGGACCGGCGCTGGCAGGTCGTGGCCGAGCGGCGCAGCATGGAGGTATACGGCAGGGTCGAAAGCGTGTGGAGGTGCGAAAGCGATGACGAAGTTCATGGACGTTCACCATGGCATGGTCGGGATCACGCCTGAGCAGTTCATGGAGGCGCACAAGGCGGACATGGCGATCGAGGCAGAGGAAGGGGTGCGCTTCGAGCACGCGTGGGCCGACCCGGACTCCGGGACGGTGTACTGCCTTTCCGAAGGACCGTCCGCGGAGGCGGTGCTGCGCACCCACGAGCGCGCGGGCCACCCCGCGCAGGAGATCCACCCGGTGCCGCTCTCGGTGTGAGACCGCCGGCTAGCGAAGATTCACAGAACCCGCGCCCAAGCCCCCCTCAGAGACGCTGCCCGACAGCGTCTGGCGGTCGCGAGGCGTCCCACACCGGTCGTCGTCGCCTATGAGTCGGGGCTGGTGACTCCGTCGTGGCCGTGGGTGCCGTGAGCGGGTCCTCTTCGTGGGGCGGAGGTGGACGTGTTCCTGGGTGTGACGTACACCGGTGGCTGGTTGGTCTTCACCGGTCGCAGGTCTTGCCGGACGTAGCCCTGCCACAGCAGGACCCCGTGCTGCCGCTCCCAGCGGGCCGTGCGCTCGGCGCGCATCAGCGATTCCACCGACCACAGGAGCGGCATGAAGATGAGGGGCGGTGCGCAGACGATGAGTGCCGTGGTCGTCGCGGCCATGAAGACGAGGAGCGTGCTGTAACGCCGTACGAGGTGGTGCCGTGATGCGTCCGGCGCGGCGCGTGCGACGACAGGGTCGAGGATGGGCACGGCAGCCTCGAAGAGGGGGATATCGCCCATCGTCTTCGACCTCGATGTGGCGACGAAGCCGTACGCGACCGACATGGCGAACATCGCGGCCATCCACTTCCAGCCGGGCAGATCGATGGGTCCCCGCACGGCGATCGTCACGCCTCCGGCGATGATCGCTGTCAGCACGATCGCCAGGCCGTACGCCAGCTGCTTGTGGACGAACCTGAGCATTGCCGTGCCCCCGTGACTCACTCCCCGCTACGCCTGGCGGGTGGTGCGGGGAGTGTGACCGGCGAGGGTGGCCGGTCGCTGTCAGGCGGATGAGCGGCGGGTGTACATCTCGGCCGGGGGCCGGCGCGCCTGCTGCCGCTGCCGGGCTGGTGCCGCGGTTGGATACCGTGCGGTTCGTCGCAACCACGGGTATGTCGTTCCGAACCACCGGAAGGGCCTGGACCGGACGGAGGAGCTCTCCCTTTCTCTCCCCGGCGACGCGCGTGATCCCGTCACGCGGTCGCCCATCGACTCCGAAGGCGCAGGAGATGTCCGCAACGCTGTCCGCATCGATGTCTGAAACAACGTGGCAGGTTTTTTCCTCCGCGTGGGAAGTCCCCGAAAACGCCTGCCCGGGACCCGCCCGCCCCGCGGCCATCGCGGCGGCCAAGTCCGGCACCTTCGACCGGCCGGGCCGCCGATGACGGCCACCCAGCTGTCGTACGACGACGTCAAGACCGCCGTCGACCGCGTCGCCGGGCTCATCCGGCCGGTGACCGTGGCGCAGGTCGGTGACAGTCGGTGGCTCGCGCTGGAGTACATGCAGCACACCGGGAGTTTCAAGGCGCGGGGTGCGGCCAACTTCGTCGCCGCGCATGTGGAGGCGGGCACGATGCCCGAGTCCGGGGTTGTGATCGCCTCCGGGGGGAACGCCGGGCTTGCCTGCGCCTGGGCGGCCGCTCAGTACGGCGTTCCGGCCACCGTGTTCACGCCGACGACCGCGCCGGCCGTGAAGGTGGACCGGATTCGGGCGCTGGGCGCGGACACGCGGCTTGTCGGGGTCGAGTATGACGAGGCGCTGGCCGCGTCCCGGGTGTACGCCGCTGAGACGGGGGCGCTGCTCTCGCACGCGTACGACCTGCCGTTGGTCGCCGCCGGGGCGGGGACGCTGCTGGAGGAGATCCATCAGGTCGTGCCCGAGGTGGACACCGTGATCGTCGCTTGTGGTGGCGGGGGGCTGTTCGCCGGCGTGGCGGCGGCCGCGTACGAGCATGGGGTACGGGTGACCGCCGTCGAGCCGGTCGGCTGCCCGACGCTGCACGCCGCGGTCGAGGCGGGAGAGGCCGTGGAGGTGGGCGTGGAATCGGTCGCCTCCGACGCGCTGGGCGCGCGGCTGGTCACCGGCGCCGCGCTGCACTGGGCGCGGCGCGGTGGCAACCGTGCCCTCCTCGTGAGTGACGAAGCGATCATCGCCGCGCGGCGCGCGCTGTGGGAGGAGCGCAGGATCGTCGTCGAGCACTCGGCCGCCGCCGCGTTCGCCGCCCTGCGTTCAGGGGCCTACACGGCGGCGCCCGGTGAGAGGGTCTGCGCCGTGCTGTGCGGCGCGAACACCGATCCGTCCGATCTTGTGACCTCGTGACCCCCGGCGGCCCTCGGCCGGAGGCCGGGAACCCCGGGTCGGTGGCCGCCGCGCGTACGGGACAATGGAGCCATGAGTCTGTTCCGCGACGACGGCATTGTGCTGCGCACCCAGAAGCTGGGTGAGGCGGACCGGATCATCACGCTGCTCACCCGAGGGCACGGCCGGGTGCGGGCCGTGGCCCGGGGGGTGCGGCGGACGAAGTCGAAGTTCGGGGCGCGGCTGGAGCCGTTCTCGCATGTCGATGTGCAGTTCTTCGCGCGCGGGAGTGAGCTGATCGGCCGGGGGCTGCCGCTGTGTACGCAGAGCGAGACGATCGCTCCGTACGGCAGTTCCATCGTCACCGACTACGACCGGTACACCGCCGGGACGGCCATGCTGGAGACCGCCGAGCGGTTCACCGATCATGAGGGTGAGCCCTCCGTGCAGCAGTATCTGCTGCTGGTCGGGGGGCTGCGGACGCTCGCCGCGGGGGAGCATGAGGCGCGGCTGGTCCTCGACGCCTTCCTGCTGCGGTCGCTGGCCGTCAACGGTTACGCGCCGAGCTTCGGGGACTGCGCGAAGTGCGGGATGCCAGGGCCCAACCGGTTCTTCTCGATGGGGGCGGGCGGGGTGGTCTGCGCGGAGTGCCGGGTCCCCGGGAGCGTCGTACCCTCCTCGGAGTCACTGGTGCTGCTGGGCGCGCTGCTGACGGGGGACTGGGCGACGGCGGACGCCTGTGAGGCGCGCCATGTCCGGGAGGGCAGCGGGCTCGTGGCGGCGTATCTGCACTGGCACCTGGAGCGAGGGCTGCGCTCGCTCCGGTACGTGGAGAAGTGACGAAACCGGCTCAGCCCGGACGGCTGACACTCGGCTAAGCGAGATTTGGAGACGTGGCACGCATGGCACGACGCGGATTTATGGGCCGTTCCCGACGCGAGTACCGGGTTCCGGACCCGCACCCGTCCGGCGCGCGGCCGCCGAAGATCCCCGGCGAGCTGGTGCCCAAGCATGTGGCGGTCGTCATGGACGGCAACGGCCGGTGGGCGAAGGAGCGCGGGCTGCCGCGCACCGAGGGGCACAAGGTCGGTGAGGGCGTCGTCCTCGACGTGCTCAAGGGCTGCCTGGAGATGGGCGTCAAGAACCTTTCGCTGTACGCCTTCTCCACCGAGAACTGGAAGCGCTCGCCCGATGAGGTGCGCTTCCTGATGAACTTCAACCGCGATGTCATCCGCCGCCGCCGGGACGAGATGGACGAGCTGGGCATCCGTATCCGGTGGACGGGCCGGATGCCGAAGTTGTGGAAGTCGGTCGTCCAGGAACTCCAGGTCGCACAGGAGCAGACCAAGGACAACGACGCCATGACGCTGTACTTCTGCGTCAACTACGGCGGTCGGGCGGAGATCGCGGACGCGGCGGCGGCGATGGCCGTGGACGTCAAGGCGGGGCGGCTGGACCCGTCGAAGGTCAACGAGAAGACACTGGCGAAGTACCTGTACTACCCGGACATGCCGGATGTGGATCTTTTCGTGCGACCGTCCGGCGAGCAGCGGACATCGAATTACCTGATCTGGCAGAGCGCGTACGCCGAGATGGTGTTCCAGGACGTTCTGTGGCCGGATTTCGATCGCCGTGATCTGTGGCGCGCGTGTCTGGAATTCGCCCAGCGGGACCGGCGGTTCGGCGCGGCCGAGCCGGTTTCCCCTGCTGAGCCGGTTTCCCCTGAGGGCGGCGACGCGCGGTAGGCGCTCGCCCGCGCGGTGGCCGCCCGGTCCCGGTCCTGATCCCGGTCCGGGACCGAGACGGCGAGCGCCGGGCGGACTGGAGATCCAGCCCGCCCGGCGCTCGCGGACGCGGGAAGGCCGGGGTTCAGGCGCGGGCCGCCGCGCAGTCGCCGCAGGTGCCGAAGATCTCGATCGTGTGGGCCACGTCGACGAAGCCGTGCTCCGCGGCGATCGAATCGGCCCACTTCTCCACGGCCGGGCCCTCGACCTCGACCGCCTTGCCGCAGGAGCGGCACACCAGATGGTGATGGTGGTCGTCGGTGCTGCACCGGCGGTACACGGACTCGCCCTCGTCCGTGCGCAGGACATCGACCTCGCCCGCGTCGGCGAGGGACTGAAGCGTGCGGTACACCGTCGTCAGGCCGACTGAATCGCCACGGTGCTTGAGCATGTCGTGGAGTTCCTGCGCGCTCCTGAACTCCTCCACCTCGTCAAGAGCCGCCGCCACCGCGGCGCGCTGCCTGGTGGACCGGCCGCGTACTGGGGGACCAGCGGTCACCACAGTTGCCTCCTCAATCGCCTGCTCGCCTGTCCGCACATCTGGCGGCACATTGTGCCAGTGTGCCAGGTGGTGCTGTGGGCACTAAGGCGCCTTCTCGCCCCTTACATCAGACCCGGTCGACCATCAGTCCGGGAAGAGGTCCGGAAACAGGTCCCGCGAGACCTCAGACCCGGACGTCGTCAGACCCGGACGTCGTCGGCTGGGCCGCGGCTGGCGGGGATCTCCAGCGCGCACTGCTCCTCGGCCACCGCGGCCAGCCGGGCTCTCCTTCGGCTCAGTGGCGCGGCCAGCACGGTGATCACGGCGAACACCCCGATGGCCAGGACGACGATGCTCGCGCCCGGCGGCACGTCCTCGTAGTAGGAGTACGTCGTCCCCGACAAGGTCACCAGCAGTCCGATGACGACCGACATCGCCAGCGTCATCGCGAAGCTGCGGGTGGCCTGCTGGGCGGCGGCGACGGGGACCACCATCAGCGCGCTGACCAGCAGCAGGCCGACCACGCGCATGGCCACGGTGACGGTCACGGCCGCGGTGACCGCGAGGAGCAGGTTCAGCAGCCGCACCGGGAGGCCGGTGACGCGGGCGAACTCCTCGTCCTGGCAGACCGCGAACAGCTGCCGCCGCAGCCCCAGTGTGATCGCGATCACGAAGGCGGCCAGCACGCAGATGGTGTGTACGTCCTCTTCGGAGACCGTCGTGATGGAGCCGAAGAGGTACGAGGTGAGGTTGGCGTTGGAGCCGGTGTCGGACATGTTGATCAGCAGGACGCCACCCGCCATGCCGCCGTAGAACAGCATCGCCAGCGCGAGATCGCCGCGCGCCTTGCCGTACCAGCGGATCAGCTCCATCAGTACGGCGCCGAGCGAGGCGACGCCGACGGCGGTCCACACCGGGTTCGTGCCGGTGAGGAAGCCGAGCGCGACGCCGGTCAGGGCGACGTGCCCGATGCCGTCGCCCATGATCGCCTGGCGGCGCTGGACGAGGTAGATGCCCACGGCGGGGGCGGTGATCCCGACGAGGACGGCGGCGAGCAGCGCCCGCTGCATGAAGGCGTAATCGAGCATTTCCATCAGGTCAGCAGTCCCGTCCTGATCGGTTCCGCGTGAGGCGCGGCGTGCGGGTGTACGTGGTCGTGGCCCGGCAGCGCGTGCTGCCCGACGGCCTTCGGCGGCGGCCCGTCGTGGACCACGCAGCCGTCGCGCAGCACCACGGCCCGGTCGATCAGGGGCTCAAGCGGCCCGAGCTCGTGGAGGACGAGGAGCACCGTGGTGCCTGCGGCGACCTGCTGGCGCAGGGCCTCGGCGAGCACTTCCTGGCTGGCCAGGTCCACCCCGGCCATCGGCTCGTCCATGATCAGCAATTCGGGTTCGCCCGCCAGGGCGCGGGCGATCAGCACCCGCTGGTGCTGGCCGCCGGACAGCGCGTTGACCGAGCCCTTGGCGCGGTCGGCCATCCCCACGAGGTCCAGGGCGCGGTCCACGGCGGCCCTGTCGGCCTTGCGGGGCCAGCCCAGCCGGGTGTGGGCGAGGCGGCCGGAGGAGACCACCTCGCGCACGGTCGCGGGGACGCCGCTGGCCGCGGTGGTGCGCTGCGGCACGTAGCCGACGCGCGCCCACTGCCGGAAGCGGCGCCGGGGCGTGCCGAACAGCGTCAGCTCGCCGCCGGTGAGCGGGACCTGGCCGACGATGGCGCGAACGGCTGTGGACTTGCCCGAGCCGTTGGCGCCGAGCAGCGCGACGACCTCGCCGCGCCGCACGGTGAGGTCCACGCCGCGCAGCACGGGCCGGGAGCCGAGCGAGGCGGTCGCCCCGCGGACGGTGATGACCGGCTCGCCGGGGGGGTGCGGCGCACTCGCCGCCGAGGCCCCGGTCGCCGGGCCGGCTATGAGCGGGTCGCCCTGCTCAGCCATGGCCGCTGCCCCGTCCTTGGCCCCGCCCTCGGCCTCGTCGCGTATGACGTCGGCGGGCCCTTCGCTTCGCTTGCTCGCCATGCCTGCCTCCGGTACTCGTGCTGCCCGCCGCCCGCCCCGTACGGTGGGCGCCGGTTGATCCCGCGCGTCAACTCGGCGCGCTGCCCCGCGTGTTACTTGGCGCCGAGTGCCTTCTGTAGGGCGCTGAGGTTCGCTCGCATGACCGCGAGGTAGTCATCGCCCTTGGACTTGTCGTTGATGCCCTCGATCGGGTCCAGGACGTCGGTCTTCAGGCCGGTGTCCGCCGAGACGGTCTTCGCGGCCTTGTTGCTGCCGAGGGTCTCGAAGAAGACGGTGGTGGCCTTCTCCTTCTTCGCGATCTCCTGGATGTCCTTGATCCGGGACGGGCTCGCCTCGGCCTCGGGGGAGAGGCCGGTGATGCCCTCTTGATCCAGACCGTACCGCTCGGCGAGGTAACCGAACGCCGTGTGGGTGGTGATGAAGGTGTCCGTGGTACGGCTCTTCAGGCCGCTCTTGAACTCCGTGTCCAGCGCGGTCAGCTTCTTGACCAGCACGTCGGTGTTCTTCTGGAAGTCGGCCTTGTGGTCGGGGTCCGCCTTCGCGAGTGCCTTGTTCACGCCCTTCGCGACCTCGGCGTACTTCACGGGGTCGAGCCAGATGTGCGGGTCGGTGCCCGACTCGGCCTCGTCGTGGCCGTGCTCTTCTTCTTCGTGCCCGTGCTCTTCCGCGCCGCCGTGGTCGTGGCCGTCGCCGCCGGAGCCGTGGTCTTCGAGGGAGGTCAGGGACGTGGCTTCGGCGGTGTTGTCCACGCCGGACTGCTTGACGGCCTCGTCCACGGCGGGCTGGAGGCCCTTCAGGTACACAATGAGGTCGGCTTCACTCAGTTCGGCGACCTGGCGCGGCTTGAGCTCCAGATCGTGCGGCTCTACGCCGGGCTTGGTGAGGCCGCTGACGTGGACGTGCTCGCCGCCGATCTGCTTGGCGAGGTACTCCATGGGATAGAACGACGCTACGACCTGCGGTTTTCCGTCCTTGCTGCCGCCGCCGGGGCCGCCGGAGCAGGCGGAGAGCGTGGCCAGGGTGATGGCGGTCGCTCCGGCGATGGCAGCGGCGGGTATCAGGCGTCGTCGTACGTTCATGACACTCATTTTCAACTAAAGTGGAAACGATTGTCAACTAGGCTGGTTGAAGGCTGTCATATCAGAACCGATTTGATCCCAGGGGTGTCGCCGCCGGTAATCTGGGTCATTCGCTGGGGCGCGCGGGCGAGTACCGGCGGACCCCCGCACTGACCGCTTCGTCGTCGTAATGAAGAGAGCACCGTGGCCGCCGACAAGATCGACACCATCGTCAGCCTGAGCAAGCGCCGTGGCTTTGTCTATCCGTGCAGCGAGATTTACGGCGGCCAGCGGGCCGCTTGGGACTACGGACCGCTCGGCGTGGAGCTGAAGGAGAACATCAAGCGCCAGTGGTGGCGCTCGATGGTCACCTCGCGCGACGACGTCGTCGGTCTCGACTCGTCCGTGATCCTCGCTCGCGAGGTCTGGGAGGCGTCCGGTCACGTCGCCACCTTCACGGACCCGCTGACCGAGTGCACCTCCTGTCACAAGCGCTTCCGCGTCGACCACCTGGAAGAGGCGTACGAGGCGAAGCACGGCCACCTTCCGGCCAATGGCCTCGCCGACCTGAACTGCCCGCACTGCGGCAACAAGGGCACCTTCACCGAGCCCAAGCTGTTCTCGGGTCTGCTCTCCACGCACCTCGGCCCCACGCAGGACGCGGGCTCGCTCGCGTACCTGCGCCCCGAGACCGCGCAGGGCATCTTCACCAACTTCGCCTCCGTGCAGCAGACCTCGCGCAAGAAGCCGCCGTTCGGCATCGCGCAGCTCGGCAAGTCCTTCCGTAACGAGATCACGCCGGGCAACTTCATCTTCCGGACCCGCGAGTTCGAGCAGATGGAGATGGAGTTCTTCGTCAAGCCGGGCGAGGACGAGCAGTGGCACGAGTACTGGATGGAGCAGCGCTGGAACTGGTACCTGGACCTCGGTCTCCGCGAGGAGAACATCCGCTGGTTCGACCACCCGGCTGAGAAGCTGTCGCACTACTCCAAGCGCACCACCGACATCGAGTACCGCTTCAACTTCGGCGGCACCGAGTTCTCCGAGCTCGAAGGCGTGGCCAACCGCACCGACTTCGACCTCAAGGCGCACTCCAAGGCGTCCGGCCAGGACCTGTCGTACTTCGACCAGGAGGCGGGCGAGCGCTGGACCCCGTACGTCATCGAGCCCGCGGCCGGTGTCAACCGCGCCATGCTCGCCTTCATGCTCGACGCGTACATCGAGGACGAGGCGCCCAACGCCAAGGGCAAGCTGGAGAAGCGCACCGTGATGCGGCTCGACCCGCGCCTCGCGCCGGTCAAGGTCGCCGTGCTGCCGCTGTCGCGCAACCCGCAGCTGTCGCCGAAGGCGAAGGGGCTGGCGACCGACCTGCGGAAGAACTGGAACATCGAGTTCGACGACGCCGGTGCGATCGGGCGGCGTTACCGCCGCCAGGACGAGATCGGTACGCCGTTCTGCGTCACGGTCGACTTCGACACGCTCGACGACAACGCGGTGACGGTGCGCTCGCGCGACACGATGGCGCAGGAGCGGGTGTCCCTGGACCAGATCCAGGCGTACCTGGGGAGCCGACTGCTCGGCTGCTAGGCGCCGTCCGGCGGAGCGGCGTGCTGGGGGCGGCCCCTGTGCGTGTGTCCGCGGGGTGCGGGTGTGTTGTGGCTGGTCGCCCAGTTCCCCGCGCCCCTGATGGGGCACCCGTGTGCCGCTGGGGCAGGGCTGGTTCTTCTGGGCCTGGGGGCTGGGCGGCCCGTGCGCGGCCTGCTGTCGGGCATGGTTCGCCAGGAGTGGGGCCAGGCCGTCGTCCGGCGGAGCGCGTGCTGAGGGAGTCCCTGTGCGTGCATCGCGGGGTGCGGGTGTGTTGTGGCTGGTCGCGCAGTTCCCCGCGCCCCTGATGGGGCACACTCCTGCGTCGCTGGACCTGGACCGGGGCTGGTGCGCTCCGCCGGGGTGTATGCGTGGCATGGAGCGCCGGGCGGACTCAGCACGCGAGTCCGCCCGGCGCTCCTTCGCTTTTCGGGCGGGCTGGCGGGGCGGCGCGTCGGCGGGTCGGCGCGCCAGCGCGGTGTGCGGACGTAGGCGTGCGGGGGGCGGCCGCCGTGCGCGCGCCGGTGTCCGTGCGCTGGTGCCTGTGCGCCGGTGTCCGCGTGCTGGTGCCCGCGCGCCCCGCCAGGGCGTCTCACCGCACCGTGCGCGGCAGCCGCAGGCTGAGCAGCACCGTCACCGCGATCCCGGCGAGCTGCACCAGCAGCGTGGTGACGAGCGCGTCCCGCATGCCCACCGACGCGGCGCGCGACAGGAACAGCGTGCCGAGCGTCGCCACGCCCAGCGCCAGCGCCGACTGCTGGGTCGTGATCATCACGCCGCTGCCGACCCCGGCCCGCTCGCCGGGCACGTCGGCCAGCACGATCCGGAACAGCACCGGCAGCTGCATGGCCTGCCCGACCCCCGCCAGCGCGACGCTCGGCGCCAGCTCAAGCACGCTGAGGTCGGGCCAGCCGCGCAGCACGGTCAGGGTGAACAGCACGACGCCGAGCCCCTGGATGACGCCTCCGGCGGTCACCACCCGGCTGCCGTACCGGCGGATCAGGCGCGGCCCGGCCAGCGAGATCGCGAAGAACGCCGCAGCCATCGGCACCAGGGCCATCCCGGCGGCGATCGGCCCGTAGCCCAGCCCCTGCTGGAGCGCCACGGCGATGACGAACATGAAGCCGCCGAAGCCGACGGAGAACGGCACGAGCAGCACGAGACCCCGGCTCAGCCCCGGCAGCGCGAACAGGCTCGGCGGCACCAGCGGCGTCTTCCCCGCCCGCTCGGCCCGGCGCTCCACCAGGTAGAAAGCGGCCGCGGCGAAGGGGAAGGTGCCGAGCGAGAGCCAGGTCCACAGCGGCCAGCCCGCCGCCCGGCCCTCGGTCAGCGGCAGCAGCAGGGTGACCAGCGAGACGGCCAGCAGCAGGGTGCCGGACACGTCGATGGTGGCAGGGCGGTCCGAACGGGTCTCGGGCACCGAACGGAACGCCAGCACCAGGCCGATCAGCACCACCGGCACGTTGACCAGGAACACCGCGCGCCAGCCGGTGCCCGCGATGTCGGCGGCGACGAGCACGCCGCCGAGGATCTGCCCGGCGACCATGGACAGGCCCGCCGTCGCCCCGTACAGGCTGACGGCGCGGGCCCGCCGCTGTCCGGTGGTCGAGGAGTGGATGGTGGCGAGCACCTGCGGCAGCATCAGCGCGGAGGCGGCGCCCTGCGCCACCCGGGCCGCGACCAGCGACCAGGCGTCCGGCGCGAGCCCGCAGGCCAGCGACGTCAGCCCGAAGGCCGCCATCCCGGCCAGGAACAGCTTGCGGCGGCCGAACATGTCGCCGAGACGCCCGCCGAGCACGAGCAGTACGGCGTACGCGACGCCGTATCCGGCCACGACCAGTTCCAGCACGGCCGGGCTGGCGTCCAGGTCGTGCTCCATCGTGGACAGGGCGACGTTGACGATGAAGAAGTCGATCAGCGGCAGGGCGGCACCGAGCAGGACGGTGAACAGGCCGAGCCCGCCGAGCAGCGAGGCGGCGGCGCCGGATGGCGCCCTCTTCCCCGCCGTGCCGGACGCACCGGCGGCAGGGGTGATCGGGGATGGGGGGACGATGGTTCGCACACGGGTCTGACTCACAGGTACGACATTCGTCGTACTTGGAGACTGGTACCAGAGTCTCTTTATCCTGGTACCAGCAGTACCTGGCAACAGGCTCCGCGATGCCGCACCCTGGGGGCATGACGATCACGGCACACAGTGTGGAAGCCGGCGTGCGGCGCGATGAGCTGGCCGGTTTCCTGCGCAGCCGTCGCGAGCGGATCACCCCCGAGCAGGTCGGACTGCCGCGTGGCAACCGCCGCCGCACCCCGGGCCTGCGCCGCGAGGAGGTGGCGCAGCTCTCGGCGGTCGGTGTCACCTGGTACACGTGGCTGGAACAGGCCCGCGACATCCAGGTCTCGGCGCAGGTGCTCGACGCTATCGCCGGAGCGCTGCTCCTCGACCCCAACGAGCGCGCTCATCTGTTCACCCTGGCCGGGGTGGCCGACCCGTCGCCTGGCAGGGAGTGCCCCAGCATCTCCGAGCCGATCCGGCAGATGCTGCGACGGCTTGAGCCGTTTCCGGCCACCGTGCAGAACAGCCGCTACGACCTGAGCGCGTACAACAGGACGTACGGGCACCTGTTCGGCGACCTCGACGCGCTGCCGCAGGCCGACCGCAACTGCATGTGGCTGGCCTTCACCAACCCCGACTGGGCGGCGGCGCTGGTGGACCGGGAGGAGGTGATCCGCTCGATGGCGGGCAAGTTCCGTTCATCCATGGCCGAGCACATCGCAGAGCCCGCGTGGAAGCACCTGCTCAAGCGGCTCCAGCAGGCTTCGCCCGAGTTCCGGGAGATCTGGGAGCGGCACGAGGTGATGCGGGCGGGGGACCGGACCAAGAGGTTCCGTAACGCCCACGTCGGGCTGCTGCACCTCAACTTCACGACCATGTGGCTGGGCCCGCGCCAGGGCCCGCGCATGATCACCTACGTACCGGCGGACGCGGAGACCGCCGAGCGCCTGGAGCGGCTCCAGGAGCTCGTGGTCTCCGGCGCGCTGACGTCCGGCGCGGCCTCCGGGGCACCGGCCATGGCCTGACCGGCCGACCGCCTGATCAACTGCCTGGCCGGCCGACTGCCTGGCCGGCCGCCCCTGATCAACTGTCCGGTCGACCGCCTGACCGGCCGGGCCGCGCGGCCGTACGGCGGCCGTACGCCCCCGTAGACCGTCTGCGGCGTCCGCTGTCATGGAGGCCACACCGGGGCGTGGCGCCGATGGGGGACAATGAGAGGTCTGCCCCACCCGCGAATTCCGAAGGACGCGACCTCCATGACCGGTGACCCCAGGCCGCTGTACATCGGCACGCACGCGGTGCGGCCGCCGGTGATCCTCGCCCCGATGGCGGGCATCACCAACGCGCCGTTCCGCACCCTGTGCCGGGAGTTCTCCGGCGGCAAGGGGCTGTTCGTCAGCGAGATGATCACCACCCGGGCACTGGTCGAGCGGGACGCCAAGACCATGCGGCTGATCCACTTCGACGGCAGCGAGAAGCCGCGCTCCATCCAGCTGTACGGGGTGGACCCGGTCACCGTCGGCAAGGCGGTCCGCATGATCGTCGAAGAGGACCTGGCCGACCACATCGACCTGAACTTCGGCTGCCCGGTGCCGAAGGTGACCCGCAAGGGCGGCGGGTCGGCTCTCCCGTACAAGCGCAACCTGCTGCGCTCGATCCTGCGGGAGGCGGTCGCCGGAGCTGGTGACCTGCCGGTGACGATGAAGATGCGCAAGGGCATCGACGACGACCATCTGACGTATCTCGACGCCGGGCGGATCGCGGTGGAGGAGGGCGTACGGGCCATCGCGCTGCACGGGCGCACGGCGGCGCAGCACTACGGGGGCGAGGCCGACTGGTCGGCCATCGCCCGGCTGAAGGAAGCGGTGCCGGAGATCCCGGTGCTGGGCAACGGCGACATCTGGTCGGCGGACGACGCGCTGCGGATGATGCGGAAGACGGGCTGCGACGGGGTCGTGGTGGGCCGTGGCTGCCTGGGACGGCCCTGGCTGTTCGCCGATCTGGTGGCCGCCTTCGAGCAGACGGCGACACCCGGTGCCATGCGGGAGGGCGCCGTACGGCAGCCGGCCGCCTCCGACGGGGCCGGGAGCGCGTACCCGGGCGGACAGGGCGTGCCCTCCGAGCGCGCCTGGGTCTCCGGCGGGGGCCAGGCCGGGTATGCCGCGCCCACGCTCAGGGATGTCTCCAGGGTCATGCTGCGGCACGCGGAGCTGCTGGCGGAGTGGCTGGCTGACGAGCAGCGGGGCGTTATCGACTTCCGTAAGCACGTCGCCTGGTACACCAAGGGCTTCTCTGTCGGCTCGGAGATGCGCAAGCGGCTCGCTATCGCCTCATCCCTGGGCGAACTGGGCGCTCTGATGAGCGAACTGGACCTTGACCAGCCCTGGCCGGTGGGTGCGGACGGTCCGCGCGGCCGGACCTCTGGCCGAAACAGGGTGGTTCTTCCGGAGGGGTGGCTCGATGACCCCTACGACCGCGCGGCCGTCGGCGCGGAAGCCGAGCTGGACACCTCAGGCGGGTGATTTCGCCGCAGGGCGGGCGTGATTCTCGCCACGCCTGATCGCTAGTTTGCTCATATGAGCACGCTCATTTGATGATCCGATGTGCCGTCTGAGCGGGCACACCTCTCCAATGCGTGGCACTCAGTGCCACTCCTTGTTCGTTCGACATGTCAACGCATGGCCGCGCTCCGCATGCGCATCCTCGCCATCCGTAGTCACAATCGGGCATTACGGGCGCGATGTTGTCAGGAAGTGTGGTCATGGCGAAGGGGTGTGGTTTCTCTATGGATCACAGGTCTCGTGGCCTGGATCACTTTCGATCTCGTGGCGGCCGGTGAGTTACGTCCGAATGACGGCGGAGTGGACGTACCCATGCGCCTTCGATCTGGGTACGCTCCCCGCCGTCAGGGCAGCCTCCCCTGGACATTGTCCGGGGGTACCTCAGCGAGGTGTTGAGAACCGTGTCGGAAAACAACGATCCCCACGTATCCCAGCCTGGGTCACAGAAGTTCGTCTACGACTTCACCGAGGGCAACAGGGACCTCAAGGATCTGCTGGGCGGGAAGGGCGCCAACCTCGCCGAGATGACCAATCTCGGACTGCCCGTCCCGCCGGGGTTCACCATCACCACCGAGGCGTGCAAGGTCTACCTGGACAGCGGCGACGAGCCACCCGCGCTGCGCGAAGAGGTGAGCGCGCACCTCGACGCCCTCGAAGCGAAGATGGGCAAGAAGCTCGGCCAGGCGGACGATCCCCTCCTGGTCTCGGTGCGCTCGGGTGCCAAGTTCTCGATGCCCGGGATGATGGACACCGTCCTCAACATCGGGCTCTCCGACGCCTCGGTCGCCGGGCTCGCCGAGCAGTCGGGCAGCGAGCGGTTCGCGTGGGACTCCTACCGGCGCCTGATCCAGATGTTCGGCAAGACCGTGCTCGACGTCGACGGTGAGCTGTTCGAAGAGGCGCTGGAGAACGCCAAGCAGGCCAAGGGCGTACGCGTCGATGTCGATCTCGACGCGGCCGACCTGAAGAACCTCGTGGACGAGTTCAAGGGCATCGTGGCCAAGCACACCGGCCGCGACTTCCCGCAGGACCCGCGCGAGCAGATGGACCTCGCTGTCCGGGCCGTCTTCGACTCGTGGAACACCGACCGCGCCAAGCTCTACCGCCGCCAGGAGCGCATCCCCGGCGACCTGGGCACCGCCGTCAACGTCTGCTCGATGGTCTTCGGCAACCTCGGCCCCGACTCCGGCACCGGCGTCGCCTTCACCCGCGACCCCGCCAGCGGCCACCAGGGTGTCTACGGCGACTACCTCCAGGACGCGCAGGGCGAGGACGTCGTGGCCGGTATCCGCAACACGGTGCCGCTCGCCGACCTTGAGGGCATCGACAAGGCGTCGTACGACCAGCTGATGCAGATCATGGAGACGCTGGAGACGCACTACAAGGACCTCTGCGACATCGAGTTCACCATCGAGCGCGGCAAGCTGTGGATGCTCCAGACCCGGGTCGGCAAGCGCACCGCCGGTGCCGCCTTCCGGATCGCCACCCAGCTCGTGGACCAGGGCCTGATCGACGAGGCCGAGGCCCTGCAGCGGGTCAACGGCGCGCAGCTCGCGCAGCTGATGTTCCCCCGCTTCGACGAGAGCGCCGCCGCGGAGAAGATCGGTCGCGGCATCGCCGCCTCGCCCGGCGCCGCCGTCGGCAAGGCCGTCTTCGACTCGTACACCGCCGTCAAGTGGTCCCGCTCCGGCGAGAAGGTCATCCTGATCCGCCGGGAGACCAATCCGGACGACCTCAACGGCATGATCGCGGCCGAGGGCATCCTGACCTCGCGCGGCGGCAAGACCTCGCACGCCGCCGTCGTCGCGCGCGGCATGGGCAAGACCTGCGTCTGCGGTGCCGAGGAGCTTGAGGTCGACACCAAGCGCCGGTGCCTGACGACGAAGGACGGCACCGTGGTCGAGGAGGGCGACGTCGTCTCCATCGACGGCTCGTCCGGCAAGGTCTACCTCGGTGAGGTGCCGGTCGTCCCCTCGCCGGTCGTCGAGTACTTCGAGGGCCGCATGCACGCGGGCGCCGACGACGCCGACGAGCTGGTCAAGGCCGTGCACCGGGTCATGGCGTACGCGGACCGGGTGCGCAGGCTGCGCGTACGGGCCAACGCGGACAACGCCGAGGACGCCGCACGCGCCCGCCGCTTCGGCGCGCAGGGCATCGGCCTGTGCCGCACCGAGCACATGTTCCTCGGTGAGCGCCGCGAGCTGGTCGAGCGGCTGATCCTCGCCGACACCGACGACGACAGGGACGCCGCCCTCGGCGCCCTGATGCCGCTCCAGAAGAGCGACTTCGTGGAACTGTTCGAGGCGATGGACGGGCTGCCGGTGACGGTGCGGCTGCTGGACCCGCCGCTCCACGAGTTCCTGCCCGACATCACCGAGCTGTCCGTACGCGTCGCGCTCGCCGAGTCCCGCAAGGACGCCAACGAGAACGACCTGCGGCTGCTCCAGGCCGTGCACAAGCTGCACGAGCAGAACCCGATGCTGGGCCTGCGCGGCGTGCGCCTCGGCCTGGTCATCCCCGGCCTGTTCGCGATGCAGGTACGGGCCATCGCCGAGGCCGCCGCCGACCGCAAGGACGCCAAGGGCGACCCGCGCGCGGAGATCATGATCCCGCTCGTGGGCACCGTCCAGGAGCTGGAGATCGTCCGCGAGGAAGCCGAGCGGGTCATCGCCGAGGTCGAGCAGGCCCGTGGCGTCAGCCTGAAGCTCACCCTCGGCACGATGATCGAGCTGCCGCGCGCCGCCCTCACCGCCGGTCAGATCGCGGAATCCGCCGACTTCTTCTCGTTCGGCACCAACGACCTCACCCAGACGGTGTGGGGCTTCTCCCGCGACGACGTGGAGGCGAGCTTCTTCACCGCGTACCTGGAGAAGGGCATCTTCGGCGTCAGCCCCTTCGAGACGATCGACCGGGACGGCGTGGGCGCGCTCGTGCGCTCCGCCGCCGAGGCCGGGCGCGCCACGCGGCCCGACCTCAAGCTCGGCGTCTGCGGTGAGCACGGCGGCGACCCGGACTCGGTCCACTTCTTCCACGAGGTGGGGCTCGACTACGTCTCCTGCTCGCCGTTCCGGATTCCGGTGGCGCGCCTTGAGGCGGGCCGGGCGGCGGCGGAGAGCCGCGGCAGCGACAGCCGCTGACGTAGCGGCCCGCGGGTGCCGGACGGTCTGGGCCCCTGGCCCGGCCCGCCGGCGCCGCACGGGCGGCGCGTGACACGAGAGAGACCACCCAGAGACCACCGGAGCCGCTTCCTCGCCCCGGGTGGGGATCTCGGCCGGGACACCCCGACCCTCAGTTCCGGCAGAGGTCCCCTCGCCGACGGCGACCGGCGGCGGGGGAGCGGTTCCGGCGTACGAAAGGGGGCGGCGCCTGTGCGGGGCGCCGCCCCCTATAACTCCCCCCACGGGAGCCGTTGCCGCCTGCCAGAAGCGGCGGCAACAGATGCTCAGTAGCCGTACGGGCACTCGCTACCCCCCACGGGAACGAGCTATCCGGACTGAGCACCCACCGGGAAAATGCCCCTGCCTTTTCCCGCTGCACAGCATTCCTCTTGGACATGTTGGCGCGCGACCCGTTTCAACTGTGGCCAAAAGGGCGTGGTAACTGCACGTGTTGGCATGCATACTCAGGGATCGGGGGGAACTACGGATGCCACATGTGGGGGTTTGGTGCTGCGCGTCCATTTCACGGGCGTAGATCTCGCGCGGCTGAGGATGGCCGTGCGACCAGACGCGCTCTGGGAAACCGTTTTAAGTTTCCACCGATTGCGAGAGAAACAGGCGGAGCTGGTCTTCGGTGAATGGCGTTCACAAACGCGTGCCCGACTCAATTCAGAGACCCGGTTACTTGCGCCTCTGGTGCCCCAACGCGGCTATTTCCCCGACTTCCTGACGCCACCCGAAGGGGTGCTCGGTGTCGAGGAGGCGATGGAGGCCGTACGGGCCACGCCGGCCGCACGGCTGCGCGCGGAGCTCCTCCGGCTGCCCGCCGGGCGCGCGCTCCCGGCGTGGATGAGGCCGATGGCCGAGGGGGAGGGCGAGGACCGGGCGCTGGCCCGGCTCGTGGACACGCTGCGGGACTACCACCGGGCCGCCGTCGCCCCGTACTGGTCGCATCTGCACGCCCGCGTGGAGGCCGACAGGGCCGCGCGCGGCCGGGCCCTGCTCGACGGCGGCGTGGACGGGCTGCTGGCCTCGCTGCCCCCGACGATGCGCTGGCGCGCGCCGGTGCTCGAAGTGGACTACCCGGTCGACAGGGATCTCTACCTGGAGGGGCGGGGGCTGTTGCTGCTGCCGTCGTTCTTCTGCCGCCGCACCCCGGTCACCTTCCACAACCCGGCGCTCACGCCGGTGCTGGTCTACCCGCTGAACCACGCGCCGGGCTCCGCGCTCATCGCCCCCGCGCGCTCGCTCGTCAAGCTCGTCGGCTCCACACGTTCCGCCGTGCTCCAGGGCATAGGCGCCGGATGCACCACCAGCGAACTCGCCCGCCGCGTCGGCGTATCGCTCGCCTCGGCCAGCCAGCACGCCACCGTGCTGCGCGACGCCGGACTGCTCGTGACGCTGCGCCAGGGCAGCGCCGTGCTGCACACGCTGACCCCGCTGGGGGCCGCCTTGCTGCGCGGCGGCGGCACCCCAGCGGACCGTCCGTCGGTGGTTACGAGCGGAACGGGCCCGTCACCTCATACGTGATGCCGCCCGAGGAACTGCCCGACGTGCCGCGCTGGCTGGAGAAGTACAGCCGCTTCCCGTCGGGCGAGAAGGCCGGGCCGGTGATCTCCGAGCCGGACTGGCCGCCTATCCGCAGGAACGGTGCCACCACGTCATCCGGGGTGATCAGACAGATCTCCATGGTGCCGCCGTCCTCGGCGATGTAGAGATCGCCGGAGGCGGTGCCCGTCACGTTGTCCACGCCGGTCAGCGGGGCGCTGCCGCTCACCAGCGAGTCGTCGTAGGCCAGTTCGTAGGTGCTCGTGGCCAGATTCAGCCGCCACACGCGGTTGTCCCCCTTGGTGGTGAACCAGACGGTGTCGTTCGCGTAGTGGCAGCCCTCCCCGCCGCTGAACCTCTTGGCGCCCGAGACCTGGTCCCGGGTCGCGGTCGGGGAGCCGTCCGGGTCGGGCACCGTGGCCCAGGTGAACGAGCCGGACGTGCCGCTGCCCGCCTTGAGTACCTGGAGGGTGCCGGAGGACAGGTCGCCCCAGATGGCCGGAACGAAGCGGTAGAGGCAGCCGTTGGACTCGTCCTCGGTCAGGTAGACCACCTTGCGCACCGGGTCGGCGGCGGCCGCCTCGTGCTTGAAGCGGCCCATCGCGTCGCGGCGGGTGGCGGCGTTCACGCCCCACGGGTCGGTCTCGTAGACGTAGCCGAGGCTCACCTCCTCGCAGGAGAGCCAGGTGTTCCACGGGGTCTTGCCGCCCGCGCAGTTCTGCCGGGTGCCCGAGAGCACGCGGTGCGCTCCGGTGATGGTGCCCGCCGCGTCGAACTTCACGGCGCCGGCGCCACCACCGGGGTTGATCTCCGAGTTGGAGACGTAGATCCAGCCTCCCCCACTCTCGGCGAAACAGGCGCCGCCGTCGGGAGCGTTGTGCCAGGTGTAGGAGGTGCCGGAGACCTGCTGCCCGGAACGGGCTATGACGCGGCTGGTGAAGCCCTGCGGCAGTTGGATGCCGTTGCCGTTGGCCGGGCCGAGCGCGCCGTACGGGCCGGGGCCCGGCTGCGCCGGGGCGGCGTAGGCGGCTCCGCGCATGAGGGTGCCGCCGAAGGTCGCTGCTGAGGTGCCGATGATCGCGCCGCGTAGGAAAGTACGTCGTTCCACGAGCCACTCCACGGGTTCGGTGAAGGCCGACGGACCGGGTGGCCCACCGGTCTGACACCCCCGGCGCCCTGGCTGTCTGGCCGGGGCGGTACGTCCGGGGATGCCTTCAGCGCGCGGAGACTATAGGCGGCAAATTGACAGTACAGCAACAACCGGTGACGGGCGGTGGGCGGTGCGTGCGCCACCGTGCGCCGGGTGCGCCGGGTGTCGGCCGGGCGCGGGCCCGCGCCGGGGCGTAGGCCGTGTCCGGCGGGTCATGCCAGGGAGGGGGAGCCGCTGTCCGTGCGTCGCGGGCTGCGGGTGCGTTGTGGTTGGTCGCGCGGTTCCCCGCGCCCCTGGTGGGGCGCGCCTCTGCGCTGGGCCAGGGCTGCTTCGCCTAGCCCTGGCCCTCCAGTGCCTCGTAGGTCACCCCGGTCAGCCGGGACGACGCCTCCCACAGGCGTTCGCCCGCCGGGTCGCTGAGGGTCCACTTCGCCCGCCAGGAGCGGGTGGGGGCGCCGCGCCACAGCTGGAGGCGGGGCCCGATGAACTCGTCAGGGCGTACACCCGGCGCCGTCGCCGCGTACAAGGTGGGCAGCGCGCCGTTCTCGGCGCTCTGCGCCACGACGCTGTTGCCCAGCTGCACCACCCGCTCGGCGATCCGGCGGTTCTCCATCTTCGCGCCCCGGGTCTGGAGGTTGGTCGAGGCGTAGCCGGGCTGGGCGGCGGCAGCGACGACCTCGGAGCCGGCCGCCCGCAGCCGGCGGGCCAGCTCGTGGATGAACAGCAGGTTCGCGCTCTTGGAGCGGGCGTAGGCGACCCAGCGCCGGTAGCGGCGGTCCATGTTGAGGTCGGTCACATCGACGTTGCCCGCGAAGTGCAGACCGCTGGAGACGCTCACCACCCGGGCGCCGCGCCCCGCCGCGAGCAGTTTCGGCAGCAGCAGCCCGGTCAGGGCGAAGTGGCCGAGGTGGTTGGTGCCGATCTGCATCTCGAACCCGTCGGCGGTGCGGCGCTGCGGCAGTGCCATCACGCCCGCGTTGTTCACCAGCAGGTCGAGCCGGTCGCCGGACAGCTGCACGGTGTCCGCGAAGTCCCGTACGGACGCGAGGTCGGCGAGGTCGAGGGACGCGGTGGACACCTGCGCGCCGGGCACCTCGCGCCTGATCCGCTCCTCGGCTTCCCGGGCGCGGGAGGCCGACCGGCAGGCGAGCACGGTGTACGCGCCCTTGCGGGCCAGCTCCCGGGCGGTGACGAGCCCGATGCCGCTGTTGGCGCCGGTCACGATGGCCGTGCGACCGGTCTGGTCGGGGATGTCACGTGAGGTCCAGCCCATCGGAATCGCACTCCTCGGCATTCGCACCGCTGTCCGCGTGCCATGGCCCAGCCGCCACGGCGCACGTGCCCTGACGCACGTGCCACGGCGCCGTACCGCACCATCCGGTACCCGCCGGTAACGCTGTCGGGCCCAGGTTAGGCCAGCGGGCGCGCGCGGTGAAGAGGCGACGGGTGACACGCGTGACACGGACCGGCCGTCCCCCTGACGGATGCGGCCGGTCCGTGTCGCCGGGCCGTGCGGGGCGGCGGCGCCGGGTCACCGCGTCCGGACGGTGTAGGCGGGGACGCTCACCGACGAGTCGTCAAGGCATGCCCCCGTCGTCAGGTCGAACCGCTGCTTGAGCAGCGGTGACGCCACGAAAGGGCGGCCTTCGGCCGAGCCGAGCAGCCCCCGGGAGAGCACGTAGGCGCCGGTGAACGGGTCCTGGTTGCCGATCGCGTACGCCCGGCCCGCGCGGTCCAGGAAGACGGCGACCTGGTGGCCGTCGGGGAGCAGCGCGGCGACGCCCCGGCCCGGGATGAGGTCGGCCAGCGCGCACAGCGCGTACCAACGCTGCTCAAGCCGGATCTCGACGCGGGCGGTGGAGTCCTCCCCGGCCGGGCTGAGCGGGCGGGAAGCGGTCGTTTCGGGTGCCAGGGACATCAGGCGTTGCTCCCTTCGAGCGTGCGGACGGGGATGGCCGGTCCTGACAGCAGCGGCAGGTCGGGCTTGACCTGGTCGCGTTCGGCGACGAAGCGGACCGAGGGGTCGGGCGCGTCGGGGGCGTTGACGAAGGAGACGAAGCGGCGCAGCCGCTCCGGGTCCTCCAGGGTGGCCGCCCACTCGTCGTGGTAGTGCGAGACGTGCTCGGCCATCAGCGACTCCAGTTCGGCACAGATCCCGAGTGAGTCGTGGACGACGACGTCCCGTACGTGGTCGAGCCCGCCGTCGATCCGCTCCAGCCAGGCCGAGGTGCGCTCCAGGCGGTCGGCGGTGCGGATGTAGAACATCAGGAAGCGGTCGATGAGCTGGATCAGGCCCTCGTCGTCGAGGTCCTGGGCGAGCAGGTCGGCGTGGCGGGGGTCGGCGCCGCCGTTGCCGCCGACGTAGAGGTTCCAGCCGTTGGAGGTGGCGATGACACCGAAGTCCTTGCCGCGTGCCTCCGCGCACTCGCGGGCGCAACCGGAGACGGCGGACTTCAGCTTGTGCGGCGAGCGCAGGCCCCGGTAGCGCAGCTCCAGGTCGATGGCCATCCGGACCGAGTCCTGCACGCCGTAGCGGCACCACGTCTGCCCCACGCACGACTTCACGGTGCGCAGCGACTTCCCGTACGCGTGCCCCGACTCGAACCCGGCCTCCACCAGCCGCGACCAGATCAGCGGCAGCTGGTCGACGCGGGCGCCGAACATGTCGATCCGCTGCCCACCGGTGATCTTCGTGTAGAGGCCGAAGTCGCGCGCCACCTCGCCGATGACGATCAGCTTCTCCGGGGTGATCTCGCCGCCGGGGATGCGCGGCACGATCGAGTACGAGCCATTGCGCTGGAGGTTGGCGAGGAAGTGGTCGTTGGTGTCCTGGAGGGCCGCCTGCTCACCGTCGAGCACGTAGCCGCTGGCGCCCAGCGTCGGTGCGAGGGAGGCGATGATGGAGCCGATCGCCGGCTTGCAGACCTCGCAGCCCTCCCCGCTGCGGGCGGCCTCGCGGCCGTGGCTGTCGAGGAGTTCGGCGTAGCTGCTGATACGCAGCGTGCGGACGACCTCGTACAGCTCGGAGCGGGTGTACGCGAAGCAGCCGCACAGCCCCTTGTCCACGCTGACCCCGGACGCCTCCAGCTCGTCATTGACGAGTGTGGTGAGCGCCTTGACGCAACTGCCGCAGCCGGTGCCCGCCTTGGTGCACTTCTTCACCTCGGGGACGGTCGCGCACTGGTGGTCGGTGACGGCGGCGCGGATGCTGCCCTTCGTGACGCCGTGGCAGTTGCAGATCACCGCTTCGTCGGGCAGTGCGGAGGGGCCGAGCGCGGCGGGCGCCCCGGCACCGGCGGGAATCACCAGCTGCTCGGGCGCGACGGGCGGCACCGAGCCGGTGAGCGGACGCAGCGTGCCGTACGCGTCGGCGTCACCGACCAGCACACCGCCGAGCAGCACCCCGTCCGGGCTGACGACCAGCTTCTTGTAGATGCCCGAGCGGGAGTCGGAGTAGACGACGTCGAGACAGCCGTCGGCGGCGCCGTGCGCGTCGCCGAAGCTCGCCACGTCCACGCCGAGCAGCTTCAGCTTGGTGGACAGGTCGGCCCCGGTGAACGCGCCCTCCTGGCCCGGCTCGGCGAGGCATCCCGCGACCGTCTGCGCCATCTCGTACCCGGGGGCGACCAGCCCGTACACCCGGCCGTCGGCGGCCAGCGCGCACTCGCCGATCGCGAACACGGCGGGGTCGGACGTACGGCAGCGCTCGTCGACCACGATGCCGCCGCGCTCGCCGACGTCGAGGCCGCAGTCCCTGGCGAGCTGGTCCCGGGGGCGTACGCCCGCCGAGAAGACGACCAGGTCGGTCGCGAGCGCCGAACCGTCCGACAGCGCCATGCCGTCGACCGCGCCGTCCTCGCCGGTGGTGACCTCCTGTGTGCCGACCCCGGTGTGGACCGTCAGGCCCATGCCCTCGATGGTGCGCAGCAGCGCGGCGCCACCGCCCTCGTCCACCTGCACCGGCATCAGCCGGGGCGCGAACTCCACGATGTGCGTGTCCAGGCCGAGCCCCTTCAGCGCCCCCGCCGCCTCAAGCCCCAGCAGCCCGCCGCCGACGACCGCTCCGACGCGGGCGTTCTTCGCGTACTCCTCGATGGCCAGCAGGTCCTCGATGGTGCGGTAGACGAAGCAGCCCGTGGCGTCCTTCCCCGGCACCGGCGGTACGAAGGGGTACGAACCGGTGGCGAGGACGAGCGAGTCGTACGTGAACGTCAGCCCGGCGCGCGAGGTGACGGTGCGCGCCGCGCGGTCCACGGCGACCGCCGGGTCGCCCAGACGCAGCTCGATGCCGTGCCGCGCCATGAACCCGTCCTCGACGAGGGAGAGGTCATCGGCGCCGCGCCCGGAGAAGTACGAGGTCAGCTGCACCCGGTCGTAGGCGGGGCGGGGCTCCTCGCAGAGCACGACGACCCGCGCGCGACGCGTGACGCCCTGGTCGGCGAGGGCTTCGAGGAAGCGCTGGCCGACCATGCCGTGACCGACGAGGACGATGGTGGGCGGGGACGTGTCAGCCATCTCCGGCATCCGTGACGCCTCTGACGATTCCGGGGTCTCGGTGGGCATCTCAGCAGCCTCCATCGTTGGTGAGCAGGTGGAGCAGGGGGGCGGAGGGCAGCGGCTCGTCGCCCTCCCAGGTACGGGCGAGGGCGCCGACGGCGCCGAGATCGCCGAGCAGGATGCCGCCGACGAGCCGGTCACCGCGCACGATGACCTTGCGGTACGCGCCGCGCGTGGCATCGGCGAGCCGCACCACGTCGTCACCCGGCGCGGGCGAGGTCTCGCCGAAGACGGCCAGGTCGAGGGCGCCGGCCCCGTCGGAGCCCGGCGGCCCCAGGTCGGTCAGGGTGAGCCGGGTCAGCGCCCGGGTGCCGGTGTAGCGGGGCGGCACATCACCGGTGGCGGTCGCGGGTCCGGCCGCCGCGTCGTCGGCCGTGCGGGGATCGTCCTCCGCTGTGCGGGGGTCGTCTTCCGCGCGGGGCGCGGGCACGGCGGAGCCGCTGGGCGCGGGAGTCGCGCTGGGGGTGGGAGCCGCGCCCCGCGCGGGGGCTGGCCGCTGCCGCAGCAGCCGGGCCGCCAGCAGGTCGGCCTGCTCCAGCGCGGGACCGGCGAGCCCGTAGACCACCCCGTCGTGCTCGGCGCAGTCGCCGATCGCGTACACCCGCGGGTCCTCGGTGCGCAGCGCGTCGTCGACGACGATGCCGCGCTCCACCCGCAGCCCGGCCGCGCGGGCCAGGCCGACGCGCGGGCGCACCCCGCAGGCCAGCACCACCAGCTCGGCGGTCAGCTCGAAGCCGTCGGCGAGGGTGACGGCGCGCACGCCGTCAGGCCCGGTCAGCAGCCCCCGCGCCCGGCAGTGGGTGTGGACCTCCACGCCGAGCTGTTCGAGGTGGCGGCGGAGCAGCCCGGCCGAGTCCGTGTCGAGCTGGCGCTCCATGAGATCCTCGCCCTGGTGGGTCAGCACCACCTGGGCCCCCAGCTGGGCCAGGGCGCGGGCCGCCGAGACGCCGAGCAGTCCGCCGCCGATGACGACGGCCCGTGGGGCGCCGCCGTGGGCGCGTACCGCCTCGGCGAGCCCCTGGCAGTCGTCCATGGTGCGGAAGGCCCACACGCCGTCGGGCAGTTCGCGGGCCCCGCCGATGCCGGTGCCGGGCGCGGCGGCCGTCGGGAACAGGCCGCGCAGCGGCGGCAGCACCGGGTTGGAGCCGGTGGCCAGCACCAGCGTGTCGTACGGCACCCGCTGCCCGCCGTCGCACACCACCTCGGCCGGGCCACGGTCCACGCGTACGGCGCGCACCCCGCGCAGGTGCCGGACGGCGGCGGGCGCCGGAAGCTCGATGACCTCGGGGGCGTACCGTCCGGCGAGGACCTCCGCGAGCAGCACCCGGTTGTACGGGGCGCACGGCTCCTCACCGATGACGGTGACGGCGAACCCGTCCGCCGCCCCCGGGGCGGCGGAGGCCGGGGCGACGGGCCCGGCGGCCGTCAGCTGCTGGACGAACCGCGCGCCCGCCATGCCTCCGCCGATCACCACCACCCGGTGGCGACGGTCCCGCTGTGGCTCCGTTCGCGACTTCATGCCTCGCAGCGTGCGCTGCCGCTGTTACCCGACCGCATCACCGTCGTTTCCCCCAGGCAACGCTGCCCTCAGCGCGGGCGGCCGCCGCCTGTGAGCCGGACCGGAAGCGTCTCCGTGCTGTTGCCGATGAAGCTCGCATGCGGCGGCAGCTCCGCCTCGGGCACCGCCAGCTCAAGACCGGGGAACCGCCCGAACAGCGCCTCCAGCGCGATCGTGGCCTCCATACGGGCCAGGGGAGCACCGAGGCAGAAGTGCGCCCCGTGTCCGAAGGACAGATGCCGCACGTTGGTGTCGCGCGTCACATCGAACCGGTCGGCGCCTGGCCCGTACGCCAGCGGATCACGCCCGGCGGCGCTGTACGAGGCCAGCACCGGGGCCCCGCGCGGAATGACCGCGTCGCCGACCGGCACATCGGCGGTGGGGTAGCGGAAGGGGAAGAAGCCGACCGGGCTGTCGTAACGCAGCGTCTCCTCGACCACGGCGCCCCAGCCGACCGCCCCTGACACGACGAGCGCGAGCTGATCGCGGTGGCCGCACAGGGCACGGACCGCGTTGCTGATCAGATGCAGCGTGGTCTCGTGCCCGGCGATGACCAGCAACAGCAGGGTGGCGACCAGCTCCTCTTCGCTGAGCCGGTCATCATCCTCCTCGCGGGCGGCGATCAGCGCGCTGGTCAGATCGTCCCCCGGCGCGGCCCTGCGGTCGGCCGCCACCCGCGACAGGATGCCGACCATTCCCTGATTCGCGGCCTTGGCCCGCTCCGGGGTGGACGTGGTGCTGACGACGTCGTGCGACAGTTCGTGCAGCCGGGCCTCATAGTCCGGATCGATCCCGAGGAGTTCGCAGATCACGCCGAGCGGCAGCGGCAGGGCGAAGTGCTCCCGCAGATCGACCACCCCCTCCGGTGCCGAGGCCGCCGCCGAGGCCAGAGCGTCGAGCAACCGTCGGGCGCGCTCAGCGACGCGTGGACGCAGCGCGTCCACGCGGCGCGGCGTGAGCACCCTGGTCACCAGGCCGCGCAGCCGCCGGTGGTCGGCACCGTCAGCGGTACTCATGCCCGGCGCGACGGCGAACGCGGCCAGCGGCCAGCCCCGGGGGAGCTCCCCGTTCCGCATCGCCGCGAAGTGGCAGACGTCCTTCGCCACGGCGGGGTCACCGAGGAACTCCCTCAGCGCCTCATGCCGGACGACGGCGTACGCGCCCACCTCACCGGGCAGCACCACCGGCACGGCGGCACCGTGGTCGCGCAGCCGGGCGTTGACGCCGTGCTGGTCGGCGCCGCCGGGGTCGAGACGGTGCGGGAGAGGCAGCGGGACGGGGCAGCGTTCGGTCATCGATGGCCTCCGTATACGGCGCTGACGCGTTGCGGAACCGGCAGGGCCAGCGTAACGGGGGCGTACCGGCGCGGAGTTGACCAAAATCGGGCAGAAGAGGAAGCGGCAACCGGGGTCGCGCCGAGCCGGACGGAAGCCGGATCGAAGCCGGACGGAAGCCGGGCAGAAGCCGGGCAGAAGCGGGACGGAAGCCGGGCAGAAGCGGGACAGACAGGACGCCGGAGGGAGTAAGGCGAACCTCAGAACTAGCTCAAGAGTTCCACGGTTCGCGAACGCGGCGCTCCCGCGTTCCTACGCTCGTGATCATGACTGCCATACCGGCCGGGTCCCTCGACACGCTAAGCCCCGCCGCGACCCCCCACGCCCCGTACCCGCCCGTCCCCGACGCGGACCCGGAGCACTACCTGGAGCACGGTGCCCGCATGCTCCGCGCCCAGTTGCCCGCCGAGACCCTGGAACAGCTCGCCCAGTGGCGCAGCGCGCCCGCCCCCTGGCTGGCACTCGCCGACCTCCCGCAGATGGCGCGCCCCGTGCCCACACCACGCCACGGCTTCTGCGACGAGTCCCAGCTGACCATCCCCAACCTCGTCCACTTCGGCCTGCTGCGGCTCCTGGGCCTGGCCCCCGTCGCGTACCGGTGGGAGAACGACGGCCGCCTCATCCGCAACGTCGCCCCCCGCGCCGACTCGGCCCGCACCCAGACCTCCTGGGGTTACGCGCAGGGCCTCGGCTGGCACACGGACGACTCGGTACTCGACCACCGCCCGGGCGCCGCCCCCGCCGAGGCCATCCCGCACTTCCTCTCCTTCTACGGCATGCGCAACACGGAGCGCGTGCCGACCGGGCTCCTGTCGGTGGACACGGTGCTCGCCGCACTCCCCGCCGACACGGTCGAGGAGCTGCGGCGGCCGAGGTTCGACGTCAGCGCCCCCGAGTCGTACGCGGCGGGAGACAGCGGAAAGCCCCTGGCGCGTACGGGCGTCCCCATGCTGTGGACCCTCCCCGACGGAAACACCGGCCTGCGCTACGGCCCCGGCCGAGTCACCGGCCGGACGGCGACGGCGCACGCGGCGCTGGCCCAGTTCGAGGAGTGCGTGGCGGGCATGGAAGGCGTGCCGGTCACGGTGGAGGCGGGCGGCTTCCAGATCTTCGACAACCGTAGGGTGATGCACCGGCGGCTCCCCTTCGAGCCCGCCGCGCCCGACAACGCGCGCTGGCTGCGCCGTTGCTACGCGCGCGAGACCAACGGCTGACGCCTGGCCTCCGGCCAGGGCCGCGTCGTCCTCGCTCCCGGGCTCCCGGGCTCCCGGGCTGGATCGACGACGGTCGGACGACCGCCGGAAAGGCGACGATGCACGACATATCCCTGCTGACGCTGGCCGCGCTGTGCCTGGCGGCGGCCGCTGCCGGCTGGATCGACGCGGTGGTGGGCGGCGGCGGCCTCCTCCAGCTCCCGGCCCTGCTGGTGGGCCTCCCGCACGTACCCGCCGCCCATGTCCTCGGCACGAACAAGGCGGTCGCCATCGTCGGCACCTCGGCGGCGGCCGTCACGTACGTACGCAAAGCCCCGGTGGACGTGCCGACCGCCATCCGCATCGGCCTGGCGGCCGTAGCGGGCTCGCTGGGCGGCGCGTTCTTCGCCGCAGGCATCAACAGCGATGTGCTGCGCCCGCTGATCATGGTGATCCTGCTGGCCGTCCTCGCCTTCGTCCTCTTCCGCCCGGCCTTCGGCGCGGCCCCCGGCACCGGCCCGGTGACCCGGCGGCGCGTCCTGCTGGCCATCGGCGTGGCGGGCCTGGGCATCGGCTTCTACGACGGCCTGATCGGCCCGGGCACCGGCACGTTCCTGGTCATCGCCCTGGCCGCGATCCTCCACATGGACCTGGTCACCGCCTCCGCCACGACGAAGGTCGTCAACACCTGCACCAACCTGGGCGCCCTGATCATGTTCACCGCCCAGGGCGCCGTGATCTGGTCCATCGCCGCCCCGATGGCCTGCTTCAACCTGGCGGGCGGCATGGTCGGCGCACGGATGGCACTGAAGCGGGGGAGCGGTTTCGTACGGGGCGTGCTGGTGGTGGTCGTGGTGACGCTGGTCTGCAAGCTGGGGTACGACCAGTGGGGGGCTTGAGGGGGCTTGAGCTGGCGGGTGGCTTGATTTCGCGGCTGTGGTGATCTTCGTGGCGCAAGTTTCCGCAAGTCGGTGGCGGTGACTGTGCGTTGTCGGCAAGTGTGTCCTCGGTGATCGCCGACTGAGCGGGAGGCTCGCATGGCTATGACGTTCTTGGGCAAGGACCCGGAGAGTCCTGTCAATGGATCTCCGACGGTGTGGGATGACGGCGACACTTACGTCATCCAGGGGTGGCGGATCACCGATCAGCAGGCGCTGGCCGAGGTTGGCGACGTACCCGCGCACGAGACCGTGCTGCGCATCCCGAAGCGCATGATGCAGTTCTTCCCGGAGGTCGACGGTGGCTGAGGTACCGGCGTTCGAGGAGTTGTTCCGCGACTGTCAGAGGTCGGCGCTGCACTTGGAAATGCGCGACGGCTATATGCGAAGCGACCCCATGTTCATCGCCTGGCAGAAGGACAGCGGCATTGACCATGCGGCTGATCCTGAGTGGCAGCCGTGGCTGGACCTCATGGGAGAGGCCACCGGCCGAGGGGTCGAGGTGCGGCGCGCTCGTATCGTGTCCGAACCGGTGAGTGAGTACATCCGCTTTGAATACGAGGTCACGGACATGAATGTCGGTGCGGGGGAGCAAGTGCGCTGGCTCCCCCGGCGTCGGGCCACCGATCTGGCGCTTCCCGGGAACGACTTCTGGTTGTTCGACGGGGAAACTCTGCTCGTCAACCATTTCAACGGAGACGGCGAGTGGACGCCGGGGCACGATAAGGAACTGATCACCGACCCGGCAGTGGTGAAGCTGTGCGCGACGGCGTTCGAGTCCGTATGGGAGAGGGCGACACCGCACGCTGAGTACCATCCGGTCTGACGGGCGCGGGGAACCAGCAAACTAGGACCGTGTCGTCTCCATCATCCAGTGTCCAAGCCGCAAGGCAGGCCCTCGGTCAGCGTCTCCGCGAGGTCCGGAAGGAATCCGGGCTCACCGCGCGAGCACTGGCCGAGCGCGCGGGTTGGCATGAGTCGAAGTGTTCCCGCGTCGAGAACGGCAGAGCCGCGCCGTCGGAGGACGACATCCGCGTCTGGACCTCGCTATGTGGAGCGCAGGATCAGGCCGCTGACCTCATCGCCACAGCTCGGGGCGTTGAGGGTATGTACATCGAGTGGCAGCGGATGGAGCAGTCGGGGCTGAGGAGAGCTCAGGAGTCGGTACTCCCCCTGTGGCAGCGGACGAAGCAGTTCCGTGCTTACGCCTCTTGGTTGATTCCCGGGCCGTTGCAAACGACCGATTACATCCGGGCCGTGCTGTCATCGATCAGGGACCGCAGAGAGCTGCCCGATGACCTTGACGCGGCCGTGCGTGTTCGCGTCGAGAAGCGACACGTCATTTACGAGGGAGATCACCGTTTCGCCATCCTCCTGGAAGAGAGCGTTCTGCGCAGCCGGATCGGCGGAGCCGAAACGATGGCCGCGCAGCTCGGCCACCTTCTTGTCGCGGCGTCGTTACCGTCGATCAGTTTGGGGATTATTCCGCAGCATGTCGATCGGACCGCCCACTGGCCGGTTGAGGACTTCTGGATCTATGACGAAGCGCAAGTCAACGTGGAACTGGTGTCGGCATACCTGACGATCACCCAGCCCCGCGAAATCGCCATGTACGCACAGACGTTCCGCGCGCTGAGCACATTCGCTGTGTACGGGGCAGAGGCCCGTACCGTCATCACCTCAGCTATCAACGCCTTGTAGTGAGGCACGAAAGAGGGGCATTGCGATGAATGAAACGTACTCGGCCTGGTCGCTCAAGACGAAGCAGGGCCTGCGCCCACTACAGGAAGCCCTGGCCCCGAAGGAGCAACAGACCAAGCTGTTCCGCTGTTATCAGTCACACCTCGTGCCGGGACTGCTCCAAACGCCCGCGTACGCCACTGCGGTGATGGGCGCGATCATCGCCTTCGAGGGCATGCATGACGACACCGAGGAAGCGGTGGTCGCCCGGATGGACCGGCAACGTGTCCTGCATGAAGGGGACCGTCAGTTCACGCTGCTCATTGAGGAGTGGGTGCTGCGCGCTCGCATCGGTGGGGCGGAGGTCATGGCCGGGCAGCTCGACCACCTCGCGGTGTCCGCGTCCCTGCCGCGTGTGACGTTCGGGATCATCCCGATGAACGCCGACCGCCCTATGCGACCACTGGCCGGGTTCTGGATCTTCGACGAGAGCGAGGTGACACACGAACTGATCACAGGGAAGGTCACCGTCACCGAGCCGACCGAGATCGCCATCTACGCCCGTACCCACGCCGAACTCGCCAAGATGGCCGTCTACGACGAGCGCGCGCGTGCGCTCATCGAGGACGCGCGCACCGCACTCGGGTGAACCCCGCGCAAGTTCCCGCAAACCGGTAGAAGCCCATCGTTTCTGCTTCGTACCTTCCTGTTCAACGCGGCGCGGACGAGCGACCGCCGAGCAGGAAGGTCACCCTCATGGCACCTCTCGACCTCTACGAACTCGACCTGACGGGCGCCAGGTTCAGCGGCCCGCACGCCTGCGGCGGCAACCCGCCCGACGCGCCGGAGACCTGTGTGACGCTGGCGCCGATTCCCGGCGTGGATGGTGCGTACGCCCTCGGCGACAGCAAGCGGCCCGGCGCTGCGCCGCTGCGCTTCACCGCTGAGGAGTTGCTTCTCGCCGGTATCGAGCCCGCCCGGTTCGGCCTCTCCGCCTGACCGGCGGCGGGGCCGTGCACTACCACGCCTATGCGTGGGCCGGGCAGAAGTCGGACTACGACCGGGAAGGCGACCGCCGCCCGGAGAGCCCGGCATTCGCCGCGTCGGAGCTTCCGCCGCTCCAGGTCGCGCACTGGCTGCGTAAGCCCGCGCGGCTGATCCGCACCACCCGCGACGAACCGCGCGAGGCGGCGGCGTGGCTGGCGGAACGGGTGGAGGAGAGCGTCGCGGTGGACCGGCTTCAACCGCCGCTGGAGACGCGCACCATCTTGGCGGCGGAGACGCTGGGCTGGGGTGGTGACGTCTCGTTGGGGTTCTACCTCGGGGGGACGCGGTTCCTCTCGCTGGCCCTGGTGTCCTGCCCGAACCGGGCCGACCCCGGCATCCCGTGTCCGTTGCGGTAGTTGCCCCCTCCCCGCGACAGGCAAGCGGGGAACGGCTTTCCGCACCGGGTGAGCGAATGACCCGACGACCGGATGAGGGGGCCCGGGGGTGGTTCCCTGGGCCCCTGCTCATCCACGCCGCCTGACGTGACCGAAGGTGGCCACGGGGCGGTGGGCCGTCGCCCGGGCATGACCGGATCAGAGGGTCAGGACGATCTTCCCGGTCGTACGGTTGCTCTCGCCCAGCTCGTGCGCCTTCGCCACGTCCGCGAGCGGGAACGTCTCGGCGATCAGAGGCCGCAGCTTGCCCTCGTCCACGAGTGCGGCGATCTGCTCCAACGCGGTGTGGTCCGGCGCCACGAGGACCGCGCTGCCCCGCGCGCCCGCCGCAGCGGCCTTCGCCGCGGTCTCCTCGACCCCGAACGGGTTCGGGACGTTGATGAGAAGACCTCCCGCACGCAGGGTCCGCACGGAACGGTCCTCGTACTCGCCGCCGATCAGGTCAAGAACAACGTCTACGTCCCGTACGACCTCGGCGAAGTCCTGCGATGTGTAGTCGATCAGCTCGTCCGCCCCGAGCTGCCGCAGCACCTCGTGCTTGCCCGCGCTGGCCGTGCCGATGACGTACGCCCCATGGGCCTTGGCGATCTGGATCGCCAGGTGCCCGACGCCACCGGCCGCGGCGTGGATGAGCACCCGCTGCCCCGGGCGTATCCGCGCGATGTCCACCAGCGCCTGCCAGGCCGTCAGCGCGGCGAGCGGCAGAGCGGCGGCCGCAACGTGGTCCAGGCTCTTCGGCTTCAGCGCGAAGTGGCGTGAGGGCCCCACGACATACTCGGCGTAACCACCGGCGGCGGCCGGGAAGCGCGGCATCCCGTAGACCTCGTCACCGACCGAGAAGCGGCTCTCGCCCGGCGCCACCGCCGCCACCACGCCGGAGACGTCCCAGCCGACGGAGAAGGGCGGGGTGAGCCAGTGCCCGTCCTGCCGGATCTTCCAGTCGACGGGATTGACGCCCGCGGCACGTACGTCGACCAGGATCTCGGTCGCGTCGGGGGTGGGGCGTTCGGTCTCGATCAGGCGCAGGACTTCCGGGCCGCCGAGGGTTTCCTGCTGCACACTTCGCATGGTCGCTGTCATGTGATCAAGGATCGTGGGCGGTGGTATCCCTTGCATAGAAGGCACCTGATTGGTATCTAGGTACCTCATGGATACCATCCCTGACCTGCGGTCCTACGGTGGCGCTGACGCGTACCTCCGCGACTGTGCCTCCCGTGCGGTCCTTGACTTCCTCGCCAGCAAATGGGTCTGCCTGACCATCGGCGCTTTGCGCCCCGGCACCAAGCGGTTCGGTGAACTGCGCCGCCGGCTGGACGGCATCACCCAGAAAATGCTCACGCGGACGCTGCGCGAGCTGGAGCGCAACGGGCTGGTCCACCGGGCGGTCTACCCGAGCGTTCCGCCCCGGGTGGAGTACAGCCTCACCGAACTCGGCGAGAACGTCGCGGGACTGATGGACGCGATCCGCGCCTGGTCCGAGACGCACATGACCGACATCCAGTCCGCACAGGGGCGCTACGACGAGCGGGCGGCCCGTGAGCTGAAGCCGGTCTGAACGGGTCGGCTCACGTCCGGTTGGCTCACGCCGGGTGCGCGGTGGTGTCGTAGCGGCTGCGGAACTCGACGAGGAGTTCGTCGGTGATCTCCGCGCCCGCCGCCATGGCGGCGTGCACGTCACGGAAGTAGCCCTCGTATCCGGCGGGGGTGTAGAGGCACAGGCCCCGCACGGTCTTCTCGCTGGCGTTACGGAAACCGTGTGGCGTCCCGCGCGCGGCGGCCAGCAGGTGCCCTGCCCCTACGCTGATCTCCCCGTCCCCGTTGTGAAGGGTCAGCTCACCCTCCAGGACGTAGAAGTACTCGTCGTGCGCCCCGTGTACATGCGGCCGGGCGCCGACGATGCCCGGCGCCAGGGTGAACTCCTCCATGGCGAAGTGACCTTCGGTGTGCTCGGCGGTCAGCCGGAAGAAGTGCTGCACTCCCGCGACGTCGATCAGCTCACCGTCCTCGGGACGGTGGAGCAACGGGCGTGGTTCGGGGCTCTGTTCGATCATTCCTCGATCTTGCCAGAGCGCCCGGCGGACGCGCGCTTAACCGGGTCGGCGAACGTACGCCACGCGCCTGCGCTGTCAGCCTCCCGCGTCCCACGTACGTCGCTGAACGAGCAAGCTCCCCAGGGCGGTGCGCTGGTGCAGGACCGCCCGTCCGGCGCGGACCGTGGTGATCAGGCCCGCGCCGCGCAGTGCGGTGGCGTGGGTGGAGGCGGTGGCGTTGCTGACGCGCAGCCGTCGGGCGAGCTCGCTGGTCGTGTGCTCCTCCGCGAGCAGGAGCAACATGTCGCGGCGGGTCCGCCCGAGCACCCCGGCCAGGGCGTCGTTCGTGCCGCCCGCCCCGGTCGGCAGGGGCGGCAGCCCTGGACCGGCCGGGTAGGTCAGGAACAGGGGGCTGCCGGGCTGGTCCGAGATGAGGGGATGGCCGGTCCAGTGGAAGGTGGGCACAAGCACCATGCCGCGTCCGCGCAGGGTGATGTCCCGCTCGCCGGGTGCGTCGAGTGTCCAGACGCCGTCGCGCAGCCGGGCACCGGGAAGGAGCCGGGTCAGTGCGGAGCCGATGCCGTGCTCGGCCACGGTCAGCGCGTGGCGGGTGAACTCCGCCTGGTGCAGGTCCTGCACCAGGGACCACACAGGCCGTACGACCGTCTCGAACGCCGCGTGCTGGGCGCGGAGGAGGGGCTGCCACGCGTCAGCGTCGCCTCGGTGCAGATCACGGACCCACAGCGGCGCGGGGGCCGTGTGCCTGGCGTACACGCGCTCGATCTCGGAGCGGACCAGCTCCGGGTTCGCAGACCGGACGTTGTCCAATCCGTCCTGCAAAGTGTCGCTGAACTCGTCGATGAAACAGGGGGGTTCCGCCGCCGGTACGAGGTCCGCCAGCGGCAGGGCGGTGACCGGCAGGGAACGGAGTACGCGCCGTCTCCACCGGCCGAAAAGCAGCTCGTCGCGGGGCTGGACCATCATCATCAGCGCTGTGTTCAGCGCTTGCAGCGGAGCGGGACGGGGCGCGAACCGGACTCGGGCGAAGTCGGCGGCCGTGAAATGTATCCGGATCACTACTCTCCCCGGCGGTGCTTCGCCATCGTTTCGGACGAGCCCTAAACCATCGCCCGTCCTCCCCCCGACCGCCAGCATTCAGCGCATGGCATATCCCCTCATTCACTCAGGGGTTGCCGGAAGGCGCAAGGACATCGATCACAGCGGCACAGGGGAGAGCGAGACCATGATTCCACGGCGGACCGTCACTAAATCGGCCGTGCTGGCCACTGCGCTGCTGCTCGGCGGCGGAGGCGGTGGTACGCAGGCATGGGCTGCGGGCGACCGCACCCTGCGGTTGCCGGTGCCGACCGGGCCGCACAGGACCGGGGTCGCCACGCTGTATCTGGTCGACCAGTGCAGACGCGACCCGTGGAGCCGGTTTCCCGTCCGGGAACTGATGGTCACGGTGTTCTATCCGGCCCGCACCGTGCACGGCTTTCCGGTCGCTCACCAGATGACCCCGGGCGCGGCCGCGTCGTTCGGTGACATCGACGTCCACGTGCACGACCTGCCGAAATCCGGCGTCGACTGGGCAGCCACCACAACCCATTCGTACGCGAACGCGCCCGCCCAGGCCGTCCGGCGACCGGTGCTGCTGTACAGCCCGGGAGGTCTTGACCCGCGCACTCTCGGCACGGGACTCGCCGAAGATCTGGCCAGTCACGGCTATGTCGTGGTGAGCATCGATCACCCCGGTGACGCCAGTGCCGTCGAGTTTCCCGTCACCACGGCCTTCCGCCCCGACAAGGTCCGCGAGACCGTCTTCCGGGGAGACCCCCGGGCGGACGCGAGCCAGTTCCGCACCGCGATCGAAACGCGGATCGCGGACACCCGGTTCGTACTGGACCAGTTGGCGGAACTGGCGGCCGGGCGAAACCCGGACGCGGCGGGACGCGCCGTGCCGCAGCACCTCGGCCGGGCGCTGGACCTGCGGCGGGTGGGCGTCTACGGCCACTCGGCAGGCGGTACGACGGCGGCCGAGGCCATGTACGAGGACCGCCGCATTCACGCGGTGGTCAATATGGAGGGCTATCTGGACTACACGCCGCAGACGCCCGGCAAGGTCGGCGAGTTGTTCCCGGTCGCCCGCTACGGGGTGGACCGTCCCTTGCTCCTGCTGGAAAGCGAGGGCTTCATCGGCAAGGAAGCGGAGAAGAAAGCGTTGGATCTCTCCTGGTCGGCCATGCTCTCCCATCGGCGGGGGCGCGCCCGCCGATGGGGGATCGACCATGCCATGCACTGGGTCTTCACCGACTACGCCGCCATGGCCCCGCAATTGCAGGCCGCCGGTCTCATGAGCGAGGACGCCCGCAACAGGCTCGTGGGCACGGTCGCCCCGGACATCGCGGTGGCCGAGGTCCGCGACCAGGTGCGCGCGTTCTTTGGCCGCCAGTTGGCGCTTTGCTGACCAGCTTGTGCTGGCTCACGGCAGAGGGGTCCTCGTGAGGGCCCCTCTTCGCCCTACTCGAACCGGCCCGCCGCGACGTCGGCGGCGAATGCCGCCCAGGCGGCAGGCTCGAAGTGGAGCGCTGGACCCTGCGGGTCCTTGGAGTCGCGCACGGCGACGGTGTGGGGGATGTTGGTGGCTACCTCGACGCATTCGTGGTCCGGGGTGCTGTAGCTGGACTTGCGGAACCCAAAGGACGTCATACGCCGAACCGTCCTTCCGAAATCGCTTCGGTGAAGTCCGCCCAGGCGCTCGGATTGAAGCGGAGTGCTGGGCCGCGCGGGTCCTTGGAGTCGCGTACGGCGATGGTGTGGGGAATGTTGGTGGCCACCTCGACGCACTCGCGGACGCCGTCGCTGTAGCTGGACTTGTGGTACTCGAACTCAGGCATGGTCACAGGTCTTTCTTCATGTCGGCGATGAACGTTCGAGATTCGCCCTCATCAAGAGCTCCATGAGCAATCGATTCGAATAGCTCATCGTGTAGGGCGGCTCCCTTCTTGTCCTCGATCCACAGATGAGTGGAGGGGACTTCCACGTAGGCCACGTCCAGGGCCCCGGGCTCGGCAAGCGAGAGGATGTTGAACGAGCCAGACAGCATGGGGTGGCCCCCGGAGGTGAAGGGGCGCACGTGGACACTGACGTTCGGTCTCTGGGAGACGGCATCCAGGTGCTCCAACTGCTCCCGCATTACTTCCGCGCCGCCGACAACATTCCGAAGAGCAGCCTCGGAGATCACAGCTCGCACCAACAGCGGAGGGTCGTCGGCAAGCCGCCTTTGCCGTGCGATCCTCGTCATGACGAACTGCTCGTCACTGTTCAGTGCGCGCACATAATCGGCCGTCTGTAGCAAGCCAGGAATGTACGAAAGCTGCCATGCTCTAATGATCGTTGCCGCGTTCTCCAGGGGCACATACTCCCTCATGGTCGGAGTGAGAGGTACGTCATTCCACCAGCCCTTCGCCTTGCGCAGCTCACGATCGAGTTTGGCTAACTCCAGCAACTCCTTGGCAGCTGAGGAGCCGTGCAAGCCGTAGAGCTCGCACAGGGCGCGTACGTCGAGATCGCGCATGGGTACCCAACCGCGTTCCATCTTCGCGACTTTGGCAATGGAAGAGCCCAAAGCTTCTGCCGCGTGAGGCTGCTTTAGCCCGCACCCCTCGCGGAGACGGAGTAGTTCGCCGCCCAGCCTTCGGCCAAGAACTGTCGACACCGAAACACCTCGGCTTGATCGACTGTCCGTCATCGTTCCATCACCTTCCCGAGAGTCGCCTCAGTCTGCCGCCGAGCGTCTCCGTATCACAAGCAGTGCTGGCGGAAAGATTTCTGGCAGTTGGGGTTGATGGAAGCCGAAGAGGGGCGCTACGTTCGGTAGCGAACCGCTCGCACAGTGGCGTCGACAGACGGAAGTGCACCGCTACCGCCATGCCTAGGCCCAGGCCCGGCATGGCGTACGCGGCAACGCCACCAGGACGTATCACCGCGCGAGCACCGGCCGATCCCGGAGGTGTGCGATGACGCTCGCGCCCCAAGACCCGCAAGGTTCCGACGGTCCCCCCAGCGCGGACGGCGAACCCGATCAACCCGCCCTTGCCACCGACCGCCTCAACTACACGCCCGTGCCGGGCAGTGTGCGGATCGCCCGCAAGCGCACGGCGCGGCTTGTCGCCGAGTGGGGCTTTCCCGCGCTCGCGGATGACGCGGCGCTGGTCGTCTGCGAGTTGGGGAGCAACGCCATACGGCATGGGGTGATCCGGGGGCGGCTCTTCCGGGTTCAGCTCACGCTCACCAAGACGACGTTACGGATCGCCGTGACCGACCCGAGGGGTGAACGTCTTCCGCGTCCGCGCACGCCCTCGCCCAGTGACAAGCACGGGCGGGGGCTGGTCATCGTCGCGGCGCTCGCGACCCGTTGGGGCGTACGGGAGCGGACCATCGGCAAGGAGGTGTGGGCCGAGTTCGACCTCGGGACTGGTCGCTGACCGGCCACGTCGGCCCGCGTAGGCCAAGCGTGGCAGCCGCGTGCGGCTCCATAGAATGCCCAGGCCAGAGGGCCGCACGTACGCGTCCCGTAAGCCATTGAGCCCTTGAACTCCCCCGGAGGAACCATGCGCGTGATCGGCTTCGACCACCTTGTCCTCAACGTCACCGACGTCGAGCGCTCCCTCGACTTCTACTGCGGGCCCCTCGGGCTTGAGCCGGTCCGCGTTGATGAGTGGCGCGCGGGCAAGGTGCCGTTCCCCTCGGTGCGGGTGAGCCCGACGATGATCATCGACCTCGTGCGGGCGCCGGACGGCTCGCCGCAGGGCTCCAACGTCGATCACATCTGTCTGGTGGTCGAGCCGCTGGACTGGCAGGAGGTCATCGACTCCGGCACGTTCACGGTCGTTGACGGGCCGGGGGAGCGCTTCGGGGCGCAGGGGACCGCCGTGTCCCTGTATGTGACCGACCCCGACAGCAACACCGTCGAGCTGCGCTGGTATCCGGCGGCTTGAGGCGCCTACCCGCGCGCGTGCGCGCGGGAAAGCTCCGGCCTCGGCGCGGCCCCGGTCCCTGTGCCGGTCTCGGCTTCGGTTCCGCCGAAGATCCGGCGGTACGCGCCGGGGGTGGTGCCCAGGGCGGCCCGGAAGCGGCGCCGCAGGTTGACGGCGGAGGCGAGCCCGACGCGGGTGGCGATGGCTTCGACCGGAAGGGCGGTCTGTTCGAGCAGGGCGCGTGCCGCGTCGGTGCGCTGGCCCAGCAGCCACTGTCCGGGGCTGGTGCCAAGTTGCTCGGCGAACCGGCGGGTGAGGGTGCGGCCCGACACACCGGCGCGCTCGGCGAGCCGGTCCACGGTCAGCGGTGTGCCGAGTCTGGCGGTGGCCCAGTCCAGCAGTGGGGCCAGTGACTCGTCCACCCTGGCGGGCGCGGGCTGCGTGGCGTACTGGAGTTGGCTGCCCTCGCGGTGTGGCGGCAGGACCATGTGCCGGGCGATCTGGGCGGCATACGCGGCGCCGTGATCGGCGCGTACGAGGTGCAGGCACAGGTCGATACCGGCGCCGGTACCCGCGCTGGTGGCCACGTCGCCGTGGTCCACGTACAGCACGTCCGCGTCGACCCGCACCTGGGGGAAGGCGGCGGCCAGCTGGGCGGTCCGCCGCCAGTGGGTGGTGGCGCTTCGCCCGTCGAGCAGTCCGGCTTGCGCCAGGACGAAGGCGCCGGTGCAGATGGCGGCGATCCGCGCCCCGCGCCTGTGCGCGGCCCGCAGCTCGTCCAGGACGCCCGCCGGTACCGGCGCGCCGGGCGGCTGCCAGCCCGGGACGATGACGGTGTGCGCCGTCCGTAGGGCAGACAGCCCCGCGTCGACGAGCATCGAGTAGCCGACCGTGGTCCGCAGCGGGCCGGGGTGCTCGGCGCACACCTGGAAGTCGTCGTGGACGGGAAGTTCCAGCCGGGGAGTGCCGAAGACCTCAGCGGCGCAGGCGAGTTCGAAGGGCGACTGCGGCTCGTTGAGCAGCGCCACCACCCGACGACGAGTCATGGCAGGAATATACCTCTGGGTGTCTTTCCAGACTTTCGCCTGTGTGTCAGCACCGGACCCACAGTGGCCTCATGAGCGACATCACCGATACGAGCATGACGAGCAAGACGAGCAAGCTGAAGACCGTCGTCCAGGCTGACGAGGTCGAACCCGCCGAGGTGGCTCCCGGGATCGTGCGCCGCAGGCTGCCGGGGACCGCGTACGCCCGTGGCTGGCTGATCGACTTCGCGGCGGCCACCGAGTGGCCCGAAGTCGACGTGCACGCGACCGAGGAGCGGTACTACGTCCTCAGCGGGGAGGTGATCGAGGACGGGGAACGCCACGGCCCCGGCGCGTATGTGGTGTTCGCCCCGGGCAGTCGGCACCGGCCGCGCACCGAGACGGGCGCGCGGATGCTCGGCATCACCGTGCTGGCCGGTCCAGCTGAGACGGGCTGAGCCGGGGCAGGGGCGGGTTCTGAGCCGCGAATGGGCCCTCGTCACCGCGACGAGGGCCCGTTGACGCGCGCGCGGCGCGCTACTTCGGTTCCGCCCAGACGCCGGACGCCGCCGTCGTCTTCACGTAGTCGCTGATGTCGCGCGGCTCGCGGCCCAGCGCCCGCTGGACACCGTCCGAGAGGTAGTCGGTCTTGCCGTCCCTGGTCACCGCGAACAGCCGCAGCAGCATCGCGATGAACTCCGGCGGTACTCCGGCCGCCGTCATGTCAGCGGTGAACCGCTCGTCGGTGACCGGGGTGTAGCGGATGTCCCGGCCGCTCGCGGCGGCGATCTCGGCGACCACGTCGCCGAAGGTCATGAGGCGGGGCCCGGAGAGGTCGTAGACCTGCCCGCCGTGACCGTCCTCCGTCAGCGCGGCCACCGCGACGTCCGCGATGTCCTCTACGTCGATGAACGCCTCCCGGCCGCTACCGGTCGTCAGGCGCAGCTCGCCGCCGAGGACGGGCCCCAGGAGGAAGTCCTCGCTGAAGTTCTGCGCGAACCAACTCGGCCGCAGCACCGTCCAGCTGGCGACCCCCGACTCCCTCACCGCCCGCGCGTCCACGATTTCCAGCTCTTCCTCGCGCGCCGACAGCAGCACGAGCCGCCGCACGCCACCGGCCACCGCCCGCTTGGTGAAGGCGCGCACCGCCGCCATCGACTCCGGGCTGGTCAGCTCGCCAGGGGGTACGACGTAGACGGCGTCCACCCCGGCAAGCGCGGGCCCCCACGTCTTCTCGTCCTCCCACACGAACGGCTGCCGCCCGCCCTCTGCGGACCGCGACGCGACCCGCACGGTCTTGCCCCGCGCTGTCAGGCGCTCTGCCACCCGGCGGCCGGTCTTGCCGGTGCCGCCCAGGACCAGGATGTCTTTCTCTGTCATGGCTCCAGTCAAGCCTCGCCGCCCGGCCCGGACCATGGCTGACAGGCTCTCGCGCATGTTCGTGCGTCTACGCGGACGCCGCGACCGGCGCCTCCGTCCGTCTACGCTGACGCCATGGACGCGCTAGCCGATCTGCTGGACGGGGCCCGGGCACGGGGGGCCGTGTTCCATCAGTCGATCCTGACTCCCCCCTGGTCGCTCCGGTTTCTGCGCGGCGCACCGCTCGTCCTGGTGACGATGGTGCGGGGCGAGGGATGGATCGAGCTGGACGGCGCGGCACCCGTGCGGCTGCGCGCCGGCGACATCGCCATCGTGCGCGGACCGCAGCCGTACACCATCGCCCACCAGCCCGGGACCCCACCGCATGTGCTGATTCACAGCACCGACCACTGCACGACACCGAGCGGCGAGGACATCAGCGAGTCGATGACGCTCGGGGTCTGTACGTACGGCCAGAGCATGGACGGCTCGGCCCTGATGCTCAGTGGTGAGTACCAACTCCTCAGCGACGTCGGCGAACGGCTGCTCGCCACGCTGCCGCCGCTGCTCGTCCTCACCGAGGACTGCTGGGACTGCCCGCTGATGCCGGTCATCGCCGAGGAGATCGTCCGGGACGCGCCGGGCCAGCAGATCGTTCTCGACCGGCTGCTCGACCTGCTGCTCATCTCGACGCTGCGCGCTTGGTTCGCCCGCCCCGGAGCTGAGGCACCTGCCTGGTACCGGGCGCAGAGCGATCCCGTCGTCGGGCGTGCCCTGCGGCTGCTGCACGACAACCCGGCACACAGCTGGACCGTCTCCAGCCTCGCCACCAAGACCGGCGTCTCCCGCGCCGCCCTGGCCCGGCGCTTCACGCGGCTGGTGGGGGAGCCGCCGATGGCGTATCTGACGGGCTGGCGGATGACGCTGGCCGCTGAGCTGCTGCGCGAACCGCACGCGACGGTGGCTTCGGTCGCCCGGCGGGTGGGGTACGCGAACGCCTTCGCGCTGAGTGTGGCGTTCAAGCGCATACGGGGCGTCAGCCCGAGCGAACACCGGAACGTGGCGCTGAGGCCCGTCACGAGCCGCGCGAGCTGACTTGTCATCGCCGGTGGCGGGCTGGGCCGGTGGCGGCCGGGATGCGGTGTGGGACTCGGTGCGGGATTCGATGTCCGTTGACCGCCAGCGCTGTCCGCCTCCGACGGCCACGCTGATCACATGACAGCGACACCCATAACGCCTCCGTCACCCGCGTCACCCGCGTCACCCGCGACGCCCTTGGCATCCGTCCCTTCCGTCCCTTCCGTCCTTTCCGAGCCTTCCGCACCGTCCACCACCGGCTCCGCCTCCGTGGCCGTCCTCACCGGCATGTACGCGGCCGAGGCCGAGTATCTGGCGGCCGGGGGCCCGGGCAGGGCCTCGTTCGACCTGCTCGCGCCCTTCTTCTCGCCCGATGTCGTGCTGCATCAGGCCGAGTCGCTGCCGTACGGCGGAACATGGCACGGGCACGCGGGCATGGCGCGCTTCTTCCTCGCGATGAGCGAGGCGTGGGAGACCTTCGACATGGTGGAGCAGGAGTTCCTGGCGACGGGGGAGACGCTGGTGATCCTCACCCAGGTCCGGGCCCGCGCCCGGGCGACCGGCCGCGAACTCATCTTCCCGATCCTCCAGACCATCGTCGTCAAGGACGGGCGGATCGCCGAGGTCCACCCCTTCTACTGGGACACCGATGCCGTCACCCGAGCCTGCGCGCAGTGGGCACCTGACGGGGAACGCGCGCCCGCGGGCGCGTAGAGCCCCGGCCGGACCCGGATCTGCGGCTTGGGCTCTGTCCCTTCGGCGCGACGGCTTCAGCTGTGTGGTTTCAGCTATGCGGCTTCAGCTGCGCGGATTCGGTTCGCAGTCCGGTGTGGCCGTGACCGCCGTCAGCAGGACCACCGCGTCCTCCACGGCCAGCAGACTGTGCCGGGTCTGCGGGATGGAGTGCACCTGCCCGGCGATCAGATCCTGGTCGGAGCCGTCGGCCGCGGTCAGCCGCACATGGCCGTGCAGCACCTGCAAGCTCGCCGCGGGGGGCGCGTTGTGTTCGTCGAGCACGGTGCCGGAGACCAGGGCGATGAGGCTCTGCCGCAGTGGACCGTCGTGCAGAAAGAGCTGTGTGCTGCGCCCGTGGGGGTCGGTCCTGGCCTTGTCCAGGTGCTCACGGGCCAGAGCGGTGAGGTCGTCCATGAGGCCGTCCTGCCTTTCGCCGTGCTCCAGCTATCCATTCTGACCGTATTCCGGGGCCTCGCAGCCCGGGCCGCACGAGGCCGTGCCCCGGCCCGGGCAGGTGACCGGGGGCGGCTGATGGCGGCCCCGTCACCGGCCCCGGCAGCTCCGGTCACCCCCAGTCACCCCGGGCACGCGGTCGGGGAGCGGGGGCCCGGCTACCGTGTTCCCCGCGTTTCTCCAGACATTCCGTAGGAGAAACACGAAGCGTGAAGCGGCCACCTGCGACGTGAGTCCCGCAGGTTTCGCCAGATACTGGGTGGGTCGGCGAGGAGACGACGGTGAGGCAGCGACGGATGAGCACTGATCCCCGGCCCGCCCAGCCTCCTCGGCCCGCGATCCGCTCAGAGGCCGGGCCGGAGACGCAGCCCCAGCCGCTCGCCGAGGCCGGCCGCACCGAGGGTGACCGGCTGCCCTTCTTCGTGTACGGGACGCTGCGCCCCGGCGAGCGCAACCACCGCTGGGCGCTGCACGGCCGTACGCGGGCGGAGCGGCCCGCGTACATGCCGGGCCTCACTCTCTACGCGGGACCCGGGTACCCCTATGCCGTCGAGGTTGAGGACGCGCATGAGCGCCCCTCCGTCCACGGTGAGCTGATCCACCCCACGGTTGGGCAGTACGCCGCGGTGACGGTCACACTCGACGCGCTGGAGGAGTACCGGCCCGGTCGTGGCGACAACCTCTACGAGCGCGTCGTACGGGACGCGCTCCGCGCGGACGGCAGCACCGTCCGCGCCTGGGTCTATGTTGCCGCCGCCCCGCTCGCGACCCGGCTCAGAGCCTCGGGCCGCGTCATCGACAGCGGGGACTGGCTACGTTTCCGGGCCGCGCCAGAAGGGTCTTCGCACAGCTCAGAGCACGGACAGTCGCCTTGACGCGAGAGAACTGGAGAGAACTGGAGAGAAGCCGGGAGGACCTGGGAGAAGCCCCGCGATGCCGTCTCAGTCTGCCCAGGCACGTGCCGATCACGCACCGATCTCCTCGCTGGCGGCGCGCAGGATGCGACCGGCCTCACTCGCCGCGCGGCGGGCTTCCTCGGGGTCCGCCTCGGGGTCCGCCGCCAACTCCTCACAGGCGTGGAAGTGAGCCGCGCTCCGGCCGGCGCTCCATGCTGACGATGGCTTCCCAGTGGGCTGTGAAAGCCACCAACGGGCCGATCCCACTCGCGCGCTGCGCGCTGGTCGCCGCGCTCGCGAGGTGCCGATCCAGCTCGTGGAGACGGCTCGGAACGATCTGGGCGACCGCGGCGCGAAGCGCCTCGGGGGCGAGCGGGGGCATCGGGATGAGAGGGCCGCTCACTTCAGGTGGCTGACTAGTCATGGTGACCTGGTGACCTCCGCTGTCACTGCGGGCGCTGCTGAGGCGAGCCTACGGTTCCGTCCGGACGGAACCGTGATTCCGTCCGGACGGCATCGCCCCGTTACGCTGGATCAGCACTCCTATCAGCGAAATCAGCAGGTGAACGCGTTGTGAGCCCGATCCCCAAAGCAGAACTCCACCTCCACATCGAGGGCACTCTGGAGCCGGAGCTGGCGTTCGCGCTCGCCGAGCGCAACGGCGTCACGCTGCCCTACGCGTCGGAGGACGAGCTGCGCGCCGCGTACTCCTTCGACGACCTCCAGTCGTTCCTGAACCTGTACTACGCGCTGATGGCGGTGCTGCGCACCGAGGACGACTTCGCCGAGCTGGCGCACGCCTACCTCGCGCGGGCCAAGGAGCAGGGCGTACGGCACGCCGAGATCTTCTTCGACCCGCAGGCCCACACCTCCCGTGGGGTGCCCATCGGCACGGTGGTGGAGGGCCTGTCGCGCGCCCTGGACGCGGCGCCCGAGGCGTACGGCATCACCACCCGCCTGATCATGTGCTTCCTGCGCGACGAGAGCCCGGAGTCGGCGCTCACGACGTTCGAGGCCGCCCGCCCCCACCTGCATCGGATCGCGGCCGTGGGCCTGGACTCCGCCGAGGCCGGCAACCCGCCGTCGAAATTCCGCGCGGTCTACGAGCGGGCCCGCGCCGCCGGGCTGAAGTGTGTGGCGCACGCGGGGGAGGAGGGCCCGCCCGGATACGTGTGGGAGGCCCTGGACGTCCTCGGCGTGGACCGGATCGACCACGGCGTGCGCTGCCTGGAAGACGAGGCGCTGGTGGCTCGGCTGGTCGCCGAGCAGGTGCCGCTGACGCTCTGCCCGCTGTCCAACGTACGGCTGCGGGTGTTCGAGCGGCTGGAGGACCATCCGCTGCCCGCCATGCTGGAGGCGGGGCTGCTGGTGACGGTCAACTCCGACGACCCGGCGTACTTCGGAGGCTATGTGCACGACAACTTCACCGCCGTACGGGACGCGCTCGGACTCGATGACGCGGCGCTGCGCACGCTCGCTCGCAACTCGTTCACCGCGGCGTTCCTGGACGAGGAGACCCGCGCCGGGTATCTGAAGGAAGTGGACGCGCACCAGGCGTGAAGTCCGCCGCTGACCTCAACCCCTGGCCTCACCCCTTGACTGCACTCGTGACGTCGACTCCTGATCTCACCGCTTGACTTCAACCATTGTTCAACTCCTACGTTCGTCCCCAAGAGACAGCGACCGCGTCGCGAGCCGCGCAGGAAGCTGCCCCTCCGGCCAGCCGGAGGGGCGGTTCCCGGCGGCCGCGGGCGCGGCGAACCGGGGAAGAGGACAGCGTGATGGAGTACTCGCACAGCGACGCCGAACTGGTCAACCAGCCCATCGGCTACTGGAGCTGGGCCGCGCACAAGGCCGTGGTCACGTACATCCGGGCCAGCCTGCGGACGGTCGGCCTCAGCCAGCCGCAGTGGTGGACGCTGAACCAGGTGACGGAGGGCGGCAAGACCCGTGCGGAGGTGACGGCGGTCCTCCGGGGCTACCTGGACGTCGGCATGTCCCTCGACCCGGAGATCGATGACCTGCTGGAACGGGAACTGCTCGTCGTCGATGAGGACAAGCGGCTCCAGCTGACGGCCGAGGGGCGTTCCCTCTACGCGCGCGCCGCCGCGATTCAGCGGGACAACCGCGACGCGATCCACGGCGGTGTCCCGGACGAGGAGTACCTGGCCACGCTCAAGGTGCTCCAGCGGATGATCCACAACACGGGTGGAGAGGCGTGGCACCACTGACGCGCCCGCCGGACGCTCGCGCGGTGTCCCGCCCGGCGACCGGCGCGGCGTGCTACCTCCCGCCGGACGCCGCCAGCTCCACCCGCACCGCGCACACCTTGAACTCCGGCATCTTGGATGTCGGGTCAAGCGCCGGATTGGTCAGGGAGTTGGCGCGGCCCTCACCGGCCCAGTGGAACGGCATGAAGACCGTGTCGGGCCGGATGTCACGGCTGATCCGCGCCGGGGCGACGGCCCGGCCCCGCCGCGAGACCACGGCCAAGGCGTCGCCCTCGGCCGCGCCGAGCCGCTCAGCGAGCAGTGGATGCAGCTGGACGAACGGGCCGGGCGCGGCGGTGTTCAGCTCGGCGACGCGGCGGGTCTGCGCGCCCGACTGGTACTGGGCGAGCACCCGCCCCGTCGTGAGCAGCACCGGGTAGTCGGCGTCGGTCTCCTCGGCGGCGGGGCGGTGGGTGACGGGCACGAAGCGGGCCCGGCCGTCCTCCGTGGCGAACCGGTCGAGGAAGAGGCGTGGCGTGCCGGGGTGGGGGACTGCCGTCACTTGGCGGGCCGCCGCCGCCTGCCGGGCGGTGGCCGACTCTGCTGAGCCGACCACCGAAGTGCCTGCCGGGTCGCCTGCGGCGGTGCCCGCCGGGCCGTCCTCGGGGGACCCTGCCGGGCCGTCCGCCGGACCGCTTGCGGAGCTTTCCGGTCCGGTCTCCGACTCGCTCTCCGGGCCGGTCTCCGGGCAGGGCCAGAAGACGCCGTCCTCCTCGGCGATCCTGCGGTAGGTGATCCCGGAGTAGTCGGCGAGCCCGCCCGCGGAGGCGCGCCGCAGCTCGTCGAACACCTCCTCCGGGTCGACCGGAAAGCCCTTCTCCAGGCCAAGCCGGGCCGCCAGCTCGTGAAGGACCTCCAGGTCACTCCGTACGCCGGGCGGAGCCGACACCGCCTTGCGGCGCAGGATCACCCGTCCTTCCAGGTTGGTCGTGGTCCCGCTCTCCTCCGCCCACTGGGTGACCGGCAGCACCACATCCGCCAGAGCGGCGGTCTCCGAGAGCACCACATCGGCGACGGCGAGGAAGTCCACCGACCGCAGTCGGTCCTCGATATGCGAGGCGTGCGGAGCGGAGACCACCGGGTTGGAGCCCATCAGCAGCAGGGCCCGGACATCGCCGCCAAGCGCGTCAAGCAGCTCGTACGCGCTGCGCCCGGGGCCCGGCAGGTCATCCGGATCGACCCCCCACACCGCCGCGACATGGGCCCGCGCCGCCGGGTCGTCCAGCTTGCGGTAGCCGGGCAGCTGGTCGGCCTTCTGGCCGTGCTCGCGGCCGCCCTGCCCGTTGCCCTGGCCCGTCAGGCAGCCGTATCCGGACAGCGGGCGGCCCGCCCGGCCTGTCGCGAGACACAGGTTGATCCACGCGCCGACCGTGTCGGTGCCCTTCGCCTGCTGCTCGGGACCGCGTGCCGTCAGCACCATCGACTCGGCCGCGTCACAGAACATCGCCACCGCCGCGCGCAACTGGGGCACCGGCACGCCCGTGATCCGCTCGACCAGCTCCGGCCAGTGCGCCATCGCCGCGGCCCGCGCCTCGGGCCAGCCGCTCGTACGGCCCTCGATGAACGCCTCATCCACCCGTCCCTCCGCCACCACCAGATGCAGCAGCCCGAGGGCGAGCGCGAGGTCGGTGCCGGGGCGCGGGGTGAGATGGAGGTCGGCGTGCTCGGCGGTACGGGTGCGGCGCGGATCGATGACGATCAGCTTGCCGCCGTTCTCGCGCAGCTCGGTCAGATAGCGCAGCGCGGGCGGCATCGTCTCGGCGAGGTTGGAGCCGACGAGGATCACGCATCCGGTGCGGGCCACGTCCGCGAGGGGGAAGGGCAGCCCGCGGTCGAGGCCGAAGGACCTGTTCAGCGCGGCGGCGGCCGAGGACATGCAGAACCGGCCGTTGTAGTCGATCTGCGAGGTACGCAGCGCGACCCGCGCGAATTTCCCGAGCGCGTACGCCTTCTCGTTCGTCAGCCCGCCACCGCCGAAGACGCCCACCGCGTCACGGCCGTACGTCCGCTGCGTCGCCTTGAGCCCGGAGGCGATCCGGTCCAGCGCCTCGTCCCAGCTCGCGGGCACCAGTCGGCCCGACTCGGCGTCCCGTACCAGCGGCTCGGTCAGCCGCACAGCGGAGGAGAGCACGGCGGGCGCGGTCCGTCCCTTGCCGCACAGCGCCCCGCGATTGACGGGGAAGGACGGGCGCTCGACGACTTCGAGGACCGGGGCGGACCCACCGGCGGGCTCGGCTGCTTCGGCGGCTCGCGCGGTGTCGGCTGCTTCGGCGCGGGAGGTATGGCGCGATTCCGCGCCAGGGGCGGTGCCGGGACGGGACTGCGGACCAAGGCGGCTGCCGCTTCCGGGCGCCACGCGCAGCGCCATCCCGCATTGCAGTGAGCAGTACGGGCAGTGCGTATCAACGGCGTCCATGTGCCTCAGCGTGCGTCGGCGGTGTTACGAAGGACGCGCGGGCACGTTACATGCCGGGTAACCGGGGCTCAGTGAGCGCCGTGGCCTGCGGTGAAGTAGCCGTAATACGCCGTCATCGCCACGCAACGGGCAGGCAACGCGACGCTGACAGCATCGGTTCATGACGGCGTCGATACCGAACCCCGGACCCCAGCCCCGGCCGCCGCGCCACGCGCGGCCCGCATCGACCCCCTGCGCACCGACCCCCCACGAACAGTGCGAAGGGCTCACCCGTCCCGACGGCGAGTCCAGCACGGCCGACGCACCGCAGGCATCCCTTGCCTTCCCCGCGTGTGCCCTCCCCGCATGCGGCTTCCCAGCGTGCGGAGCACCCGGTGGGTCCGGCAGCCCGCATGCCGGCTTCGACACGACGGCTCACCTCATGAACGAGATCACCGCACAACTCAGCCGCCAGCTCCGCCGCGTCACCCTGCGCGGCACGGCCCGCGAGGCGGTGGCCCACGCCGCCCCGGGAGCACCGGACGAGCGGCGGGCACCCAGCGTCGAGCCGACGGCCCCTGACCAGCGGCCGGGCAGCGTCCCGCCGCCGGGCGGGCGCCGCCGCACGCGGGCCCGTCACACGGTGGGGAGCAGGCTGCCCGCGCTGGTCGCCGTCGCCCACGGCAGCCGTGACCTGGCAGCGCCGCGCACCGTCAGGGCGCTGCTCGACCGGGTCCGCGCCCTGCGCCCCGACCTGCCCGTGCACCTCGGTCACCTGGAGCTGAACGAGCCCCTGCTGAGCGACACGCTCGCCGGGCTGCGCGGCGAGGCCGTGCTGGTGCCGCTGCTCCTCGGCCGTGGTTACCACGTCAAGCAGGACATCCCCGCGGCCGCTGCGGCAGCGCCCTGGCTGCGGACACACGTCGCGGCGCCGCTCGGCCCGCACCCTTTGCTCGTCGACGCGCTGCACGCCCGGCTGTGTGCGGCGGGCTGGCCGCAGGTCCCCCCGCGCCAGGCGGGCGTGGTCCTCGCCGCGGCGGGCTCCCGCGACCCGGACGCGGCCGTGGACACGGCCCGGGTGGCCGCCATGCTCAGTGCCCGGCTCGGCGGCGTCCCCGTACTGCCCGGCTACGCGAGCACGCCCCCCAGCAGCACCACGAAACCGGCCACGCCGGAACCCACAGCCAGCACGGGCACCGCCAGCACAAGCACCACCAGCACAGGCACAGGCACCACCAGCACAGGCACCGGCACCACCAGCACAGGCACCGGCGCGGGCGCCGCCAGCACAAGCACCGTCGCCGCCAGCACAAGGACCACCAGCGCGGGCACACCGTCACCCGCCACCCTCTCCGTCCCCACGGGCCCCGCCGTCCCGGCGCCGGGGAAGGGCGCGCCCGCTGCCGTCTCCGTGCCCGACGCGCTGTGGGCCCTTACCGCGCACGGCTGCGAGCGGATCGCCATCGCCTCGTACTTCACCGCGCCCGGGCGCTTCGCGAGCCAGAGCGCCGCTGCCGCGCCGTGGATCGCGGCGGCGCCACTCGGTGACCAGGACGCCATGGCGCGGCTGGTTCTGCGGAGGTACGACGAGGCGCTGGCGTCCGGCCTGCCGACCCTCTCGTCATACCCGGCGGTTACCGTCGGGGTATGAACGGCACAGCACCTACCGCACCCGGCGAACCTGGCGGACCAGACGAAACAGCCCGTCCCGAGGGCCTGGACCGGACTGGTGACCCCGGTGGTTCCGGCCGCCCCGGCGGCCCGTCCGGGGAGCTGTCCTCGTCCAGTGAGCTCAGCGTGCCCGGCTACACGACGGGCGATCTGGAGCGCTGGGCGTCAGAGCCCGACAAGCGGCCGGGGCGTACCGCGTTCCAGCGGGACCGGGCGCGGGTGCTGCACTCCGCCGCGCTGCGCAGGCTCGCGGGCAAGACACAGGTGGTCACGCCGGGCGTCACCGCCCAGGCATGGGACGCCAGCCCTCGTACGCGATTGACGCACTCCCTCGAATGCGCCCAGGTCGGCAGAGAGCTGGGCGCCGCCCTCGGTTGTGACCCGGATCTGGTGGAGGTGGCCTGCCTGGCGCACGACCTCGGCCACCCGCCGTTCGGGCACAACGGTGAACAAGCGCTGGACGAGGTGGCCCAGCCGTGCGGCGGCTTCGAGGGCAACGCCCAGTCGCTGCGGCTGCTCTCCCGGCTGGAGCCGAAGCGGTTCGTGCCCGGACCCGACTCCGGCGAGCCCGTCAGCGTCGGCCTCAACCTCACCCGTGCCGTCCTCGACGCCGCCACCAAATACCCCTGGCCGCGCGGCGGACACCCCAGTAACCCGGCGTCCCCCAAGTGCGGGGTGTACGAGGATGACCTGCCGGTCTTCCACTGGTTCCGGCAGGGCGCCCCCGACGACCGCACGTGTTTCGAAGCCCAGATCATGGACTGGTCCGACGATGTCGCCTACTCCGTGCACGACGTGGAGGACGGCCTGCACGCCGGGCACCTCGACCCGGGGATGCTGCTCGCCGAGCCCGAGCGCCGTGAGGTGTTCGCCGTCGCGGCCGACCGGTACGCGCCGGGCGCCGAGCACGACGAGCTGGCGGAGGCCCTGGACCGGCTGCTCGACCAGGCTTGGTGGCCGCACGGCTATGACGGCTCCGCCATCGCGCAGGCGCGGCTGAAGGACGCCACCAGCCAGCTCATCGGCCGCTTCTGCCAGGCGGCCGAGGAGGCGACCCGCGCCAGGTACGGCCCGGGGCGGCTCAGCCGCTACCGCGCCGAGCTGGTCGTCCCGCACCGTACGCGGCTGGAATGCGCGGTGCTGAAGGCCGTCGCCGACCGGTATGTGATGCAGAGACCGGACCAGGAGCTGCTGCGGGCCGACCAGCGCGTCGTCATCGCCGAGCTGGCCGACGCCCTGATCGCCCGCGCCCCGCACGGGCTCGACCCGCAGTTCCGGTCGCTGTTCGCCTCGGCCGAGGACGACGCGGCGAGGCTGCGCGTGATCGTCGACCAGATCTCGGCCCTGACGGACGCGTCCGCCCGCTCCCTGCGCGCCCGCCTCAGCGCCCGGATCTGAGTCGCCGTCACACACCACCCGCACGCCGTTCCGTACGCTCCCTCCCGTACACACTCCCGCGTACGAGGCCACGTTCGGCCCCGCCTGCCGGGCGCACGCTGAACGCCCGCTCCCCGCCCGCCGACCGGGCTTCGGCTGGCCCGTCCGGCGTAGTGCCTCTTCCCGCGACACGTTCGGTGCGGGACGCTCCCTGTGGCTAGTACGACCGGGTGGTGTACACCAGGCATTCACTTCGGCTGTACCCATGGCGTACGCGTACACAGGCGTACCGGCGCGAGCGAGGAGGCAACAAGTGGTCGACGCACATCGGACGTTCGTCATCGTCGGAGGGGGCCTGGCGGGGGCGAAAGCCGCCGAGACCCTTCGGGCCGAGGGTTTCACCGGCCGGGTGATCCTCATTTGTGATGAGCGCGACCACCCGTATGAACGCCCGCCCCTGTCCAAGGGGTTCCTCACCGGCACCGACCAGCGCGACAGCGTCTTCGTCCACGAACCCGGCTGGTACGCGCAGGCCGACATCGAACTCCACCTCGGCCAGCCCGCCGTCCACCTGGACCGGGCCGCGAAGTCCATTCGCCTCGGCGACGGCACCCGCGTCCACTACGACCAGCTGCTGCTCGCCACCGGCGCCGAACCACGGCGGCTGGACGTCCCCGGCACCGACCTGGCCGGGGTCCACCACCTGCGGCGCCTCGCGCACGCCGAGCGGCTGCGCGGCGTCCTGGCCTCCCTCGGCCGTGACAACGGTCACATCGTCATCGCGGGGGCGGGCTGGATCGGCCTCGAAGTGGCCGCCGCCGCGCGCGGTTACGGCGCCGAGGTGACGGTCGTCGAGCGCGAGCCCAACCCGCTCCACTCCGTCGTCGGCCCCGAGCTCGGCTCCGTCTTCACCGACCTGCACAGGCAGCACGGCGTCCGTTTCCACTTCGGCGCCCAGCTGACCGAGATCATCGGCCAGGACGGCATGGTGCTGGCGGCCCGTACCGACGACGGTGAGGAGCACCCGGCCCACGACGTGCTCGCCGCGATCGGCGCCGCGCCGCGTACCGCGCTCGCCGAGGCCGCCGGTCTGGAGATCGCACCGAGCACCGGACCCTCCAGCGGCGGCATCGCCGTGGACGCCGGGATGCGCACCTCCGATCCGGACATCTTCGCCGCGGGCGACGCGGCCGCCACCCCCTTCACCTTCTTCCAGGACGGACCGCCGTCCGGCTCCCGGCTGCGCGTCGAGCACTGGGCGAACGCCCTCAACGGCGGCCCGGCGGCCGCCCGCGCCATGCTCGGCCAGGACGTCACGTACGACCGGGTGCCGTACTTCTTCTCCGACCAGTACGACGTCGGCCTGGAGTACTCCGGCTACGCGCCTCCCGGCACGTACGACCAGGTCGTGTGCAGGGGAGACATCGGCAAGCGCGAGTTCATCGCCTTCTGGCTGTCCGCCGAGAGGCGGCTGCTCGCCGGGATGAACGTCAACGTCTGGGATGTCACCGACCCCATCCAGAAGCTGATCCGCTCCGGCGCCCCCCTCGACCCGGAAGCCCTCGCCGACCCGTCCGTCCCCCTGACCTCTCTGCTCACGTAAGGCCCCCGCCGAGGCGGGGCCCGGCCGCTCGCGCGGGGTCGTCACCCACACGAAAACGGCTGGTCCCGCTGACGTAGCGTGTCCGCATGCCGACCCGTATGCCCATCCGTACAGCCGTCGTCCCGGTGGCGGAGATCTTCGACCTGCGCTGGTCGGTCCTCCGCCCCGGGCTGCCCCGCGAGGCCGCCGTCTACCCGGAGGACAGCGACCCCGGCGTCTTCCACGTGGCGGCGTACGGGGACGACTCTCAGGTGGACGACCCGCGCGAGGCACCCGACGGGCACGCGGCGCGGGGCACCGGCATCGGCGGTGGCCCGCTCGCCTGCGCGACGTTCTTCCCCGATCCGCTCCCGGAGGCGGCGGCCGGGTACGCCGGGGTGGGCCCGGCCTACCGGTTCCGCGGCATGGCCAGCGCCCCGTCCGCGCGCGGGCTGGGATACGGCGTGACCGTGCTGCGCGCGGGCCTCGCCGAGGCGGCGGCGCGCGGGGCGCGCTGGGTCTGGTGCAACGGTCGTACGAGCGCCCGCGGCTTCTACGAGCGCCAGGGCTTCACGGCCGTGGGGGAGGAGTTCGACCTTGAACCCAGCGGCCTCCACCACGTCTTCGTGATCAAGCTCGCGGCGTGAGCCTGAGGCCGCCCAGACGTCACCCGGACCCGAGCCGCCCACGCACAGGACACCAGCCGCCGACGAACCAGCCATGATCCGGACGGCCGCCGGAGGTGAGCCGAACGCGATCCGGACGTGGTCAGGGACACGATCCGGACGTGATCCGGGGGCGAGGGAGAGGGCGACGCGGCACGTGACGAGGAGTGTCGGTGGGCGGCCGTAGAATTCACGCGTGGCAGGCAGGATCAATGACGACGACGTGAAGGCGGTCCGGGACGCGGTCCCGATCGACGCCGTCGTTTCTGAGTACCTCCAGCTGCGCAACGGCGGCGGGGGGAACCTGAAGGGCCTGTGCCCCTTCCATGACGAGAAGTCCCCGTCCTTCCAGGTCAGCCCGAGTAAGGGGCTCTTTTACTGCTTCGGCTGCCAAGAGGGTGGCGACACCGTCGACTTCATCATGAAGATCGACCACCTCTCCTTCGCCGAGACCATCGAGCGGCTCGCCTCCCTCGCGGGCATCACCCTGCGCTACGAGGAAGGCGGCTATACGCCCGGCCGCCAGCAGGGCGAGCGCACCCGGCTGGTCGAGGCGCACAAGGTGGCCGCGCGGTTCTACGTCGAGCAGCTCGACAGCCCCGAGGCGGAGATCGGCCGCAAGTTCCTCGCCGAGCGCGGGTTCGACCAGGCGGCCGCCGCGCACTTCAGCGTCGGCTACAGCCCGGCGGGCTGGGACCACCTGATCCGCTTCCTGCGCGGCCGGGGCTTCAGCGACCAGGAGCTGCTGCTCTCCGGGCTGGCCCAGGAGGGCCGCCGCGGGCCCATCGACCGCTTCCGCGGCCGCCTGATGTGGCCCATTCGCGACATCACCGGCGAGGTCATCGGCTTCGGCGCCCGCAAGCTCCGCGACGACGACAACGGCCCGAAGTACCTGAACACGCCCGAGACCCCGCTGTACCGCAAGTCCCATGTGCTGTACGGGATCGACCTCGCGAAGAAGGACATCGCCAAGAGCAACCGGGCGGTGGTCGTCGAGGGCTACACCGATGTCATGGCGTGCCATCTCGCCGGGGTGACCACGGCCATCGCGACCTGCGGAACGTCCTTCGCCGGTGACCACATCAAGATCCTCCGCCGGCTGCTGATGGACAACTCCGGCTCCGAGGTCGTCTTCACCTTCGATGGCGACGCGGCGGGGCAGAAGGCGGCGCTGCGGGCGTTCGAGGACGACCAGAAGTTCGCCGCCGAGACGTCGATCGCCATCACCCCCGGCGGCATGGACCCGTGCGAGCTGCGGCTCGCCGAGGGCGACGAGGCCGTGGCGCAGCTCGTCGACAACCGCACGCCGCTGTTCGCCTTCGCCATCCGGCATGTGGTGGGCCGCCACAACCTCGACACGGCCGAGGGGCGCGCCGCCGCGCTGGAGGCCGCCGCCCCGATCGTCGCCGGGATCAAGAACAGCTCGATCCAGCATGAGTACGCCGTCACCCTCGCCGGGATGCTCGGCATCCTCGACACGCAGTTCGTGGTCCACCGGGTCGGCCAGCTCGCCCGGTGGAACAGGGAGCGGGGCCAGCGCGGCGGCCCGCCCGGCCGCTCAGGAGGCCAGGGCGGCCCCGGGCGCCCAGGCCCCGGTCAGAACGGCCGCGCGGACCAGCGCGGCATGCCCGGCGGGCGGCAGCAGCCCGCCGGTGCGCCCGCCCCGCGTGGCCCGGCGCTCAACCTGCGCAGCCCCGCCCACCGCGTCGAGCGCGAGCTGCTCAAGCTCGCCTTGCAGCGTCCCGACCTGGTCTCCCCGGCGTTCGACGCGTACGGTGAGGACGAGTTCACCGCGCCGCCGTACGCCATGGTCCGCAACGTCATCGAGCAGGCCGGGGGCGTGGCGTCGGCCGATGCGGAGTATCTGGCGCGCGTGCGGGAGACCGCGCCCGACGACACGGTGCGGGCCCTGGTGACCGAGCTTGCCGTGGAGCCGCTGCACACCCGCCGCGACCCCGACGAGATGTACGCGGGGGTTCAGCTGGTGGCGGTCCGTCTCGCCGCGGTGAACCAGCGGGTGACGGAGATCCGCGGCAGCCTCCAGCGCCTCGGCCAGCAGGCCGACCCGGCTCATGTCGCCGCCGTACAGAACGAGCTGTGGGTTCTCCAGCAGTACGGCCAGTCGCTGCGCGAGCGCGGAGCCGCCGCGCTGTAGCCGACCGGTCACGCACTGGTCTCAGAAAGTGCTCGCACGCCCCTCGTGGCGGGCATGTGTCGTGCCCCACACTGGATTGCGGTGCCTGAGCCTTCGGAGCGCGGCGATGCTGGCCAGGTAGGCCCGGAATCCCCCGCAGATCCACTCATGACGTACGGGACGGATGGCGGAACGGCCGCAACCCTCCCGCTGCCGAACGCCGCCCACGATCCGGCGGCGATCACCCTGGAGGTCGCCCCCGTGCAGACCCAGACCCTCACCGACGCGGTGCCCGTGGTGCCCCCACAGGGCCTCGCGACCCGCCATCCGGAGACCGGCTCCATCAGGCCGGTTCCCGGCGTCATGGAGCCGGTCGACCCCGCGGAACAGGCGGGCTCCGCTGAGCCCGCCGGGCCTGAGGACCCCGCCGAGTCCGGCGCGGAGCCCGCCGAGGTGGCCCAAGCGCGGGACGCCGAACCGGAGGCACCGCCACGGCCCGACACCAGCGGCCCGTCATCCGATCTCTTCCGCCAGTATCTGCGGGAGATCGGCCGCATCTCGCTCCTCTCCGCAGCCGAGGAAGTGGAGCTGGCCCGCCGCGTCGAGGCCGGTCTCTTCGCCGAGGAGAAGCTGGCGAACACCCCGCATCTCGACAGCCAACACGCCCTGGACCTGGACAAGTTAGTCGTCCTCGGCCGGATGGCGAAGCGCCGTCTGATCGAGGCCAACCTGCGCCTGGTCGTCTCCGTGGCCAAACGCTACGTCGGCCGCGGCCTGACCATGCTCGACCTTGTCCAAGAGGGAAACCTCGGACTGATCCGCGCCGTGGAGAAGTTCGACTACGCGCGCGGCTACAAGTTCTCCACGTACGCGACCTGGTGGATTCGCCAGGCCATGTCCCGCGCCCTCGCCGACCAGGCCCGCACGATCCGGGTCCCGGTCCACGTCGTCGAGCTGATCAACCGCGTCGTCCGCGTCCAGCGCCGCATGCTCCAGGAGCGCGGCTACGAGCCCACCCCCGCCGAGGTCGCCGACCAGCTCGGCCTCCCCCCTGAGCGGGTCAGCGAGGTCCTCCGGCTCGCGCAGGAGCCCGTATCACTGCACGCACCGGTCGGCGAGGAGGACGACGTAGCACTGGGCGACCTCATCGAGGACGGCGACGCCGCCTCGCCCGTGGAATCCGCCGCCTTCCTGCTGCTGCGCGAACACCTGGAAGCGGTGCTCTCCACCCTCGGCGAACGCGAACGCAAGGTCGTCCAGCTGCGCTACGGCCTCGCCGACGGCCGCCCCCGCACGCTGGAGGAGATCGGCCGGATCTTCGGCGTCACCCGCGAACGCATCCGCCAGATCGAGTCCAAGACCCTCAACAAGCTGCGCGACCACGCCTTCGCGGACCAGCTCCGCGGCTATCTGGACTAGGCCCCCATCGGGTTCCACGTGAACGCGTCCGGATGGGTCTGCTCGCGGACCGTCCCGTACTGCTGGCGTATCGACTGGCCCACGGGCAGGTCGTCGCCCGGGTCGAGCACCTGGCTGGCAGCCGAGGGCCATACCGGAGGGCTGTGCGGCGACAGCGTGCCGTGCGCGACGCCGAGCGCCCACGCCGCCTGCCGGGCCGCTCCGATCGCCGCGTAGTCGGCGGGCTCCGGCACCACGACCTGGGCGGCGAGCAGTGAGGGCGCGATGGCCTGGACGGCCGGGAGGCCGGCGGCCGGGCCCAGCAGGAACACCCGGCGCACCTCCACGCCGCGTCCGCGCAGTACGTCCAGCGCGTCCGCGAGCCCGCACAGCATGCCCTCGAAGGACGCCCGCGCCAGGTGCTCGGGCTTCATGCTCTCCCGGCGCAGGCCCGACAGTGTGCCGGCCGCGTGCGGGAGGTGGGGTGTGCGCTCGCCCTCCAGGTAGGGGAGCAGCACCAGGCCGTGTGAGCCGGGAGTGGACTTCAGGGCCAGTTCGGAGAGCCCTTCGAGATCGGTGCTCAGCAGGTCGGCCGTGCCGCGCAGGGCCCGTACCGCGTTGAGCGTGTGCACCACCGGCAGGTGCATCCCGGTGGCGTCCGCGTACGAGGTGATGGTGCCCGTGGGGTCGGCGAGCGCCTCGTGGTGGACGGCGAAGACCGAACCCGAGGCGCCCAGGGAGACCACCGCGTCCCCCATGGAGACGCCGAGGCCGAAGGCCGCCGCCATGGTCTCGCCCGTACCGGCGGATATCAGCAGGCCCTCGGGGGTGTGCCCGGCGGGCTCGGCGGGGGCGATGACCTCAGGCAGCCGCACCGGGTGGCCGAGAGCGAGCTCCACGAGGTCGGAGCGGTACTGGGCGGTCGCCGCCGACCAGAAGCCGGTGCCGGACGCGGCCCCCCGGTCCGTGGTGCGGCGCGCGGGCCGCCCCAGCAGCTGCCACACCAGCCAGTCGTGCGGCTGCATCACCTCGGCGGTGCGCCGCGCCGCCTCGGGCTCGGTGCGCGCCAGCCAGCGCAGCTTCGTTATCGCCTGGGCCGACTGCGGAACGGAACCCACGGCCTCGGCCCACGCCGCGCGCCCGCCGAGCGCGTCGACCAGGTCGGCGGCCGCCGACTGGGCGCGCTTGTCGTTCCCGACCAGGGCCGGCCGTACGAGCACGCCGCCCGCGTCCAGTGCGAGCAAACCATTCTGCTGCGCCGAGACACCGATGGCCTGCACGCCTTCGAGCAGCCCGCCCTCGGCGGCCTCACCCAGCGACAACAGCCACGCCTGCGGATCGACATCGCTCCCGCTCGCGGGATGCGGCGCGTATCCCTGTTTGAGTACGGCGCCTGTGTCGGTGTCGCAGACGACGACGCGTGTGCTCTCAGACGAACTGTCCAACCCGGCGACTATCCCCATGGGTCCCGATAATGCCTTATCGCTCGCGTGATGCGGCCAACCGGGAAGCAGGGAGGAGGCCCGGGGCGCTGCCCCGGGCCTCCTCCGTGGTGCTGGGCGGGGGCTACGTGTTGCTGGTGCCCCAGTCGTCCTCTGTGAGATTGCGCTGCTCCCGCAGCGACTGGACCCGCTCCGAGACGGAGTCCGGCAGCCGGTCGCCGAGCTTGGCGCTGACCGCGTCGAACGCCTTCCCCGCGGCGTCCCGCCCGCTCTGCGCGGCGGCCTCCGCCGTATTGCGGACCGCCGGATTCTGGGAGACCCGCTGCGCGCTCTTGCGCAGCTGCTCGTACCGCTCGCGACCGGCTCGTGCGCCGAGCACGTACCCGACGGCTACTCCGGTGATGAACGTCAGCCGGTAGCGCATCACTCCACCTTCCCTGGCTCCTCCGCTGCTGGGACACAACAGACCCGCTGGGTCGTGCTGCCCGCCTACCCACCAGGGCCGCTTCTCACCCGCGGGGGAACCGATTGGCGGAGCACCCCCCTGCTTGCGCTAATGTATGTGTCGCAGAGAGCGCGCGCCCTCCGGGAAGCCGGGGGGAGGCGCAATCGACGCACACGGAGCAATCCCCTGTAGCTCAATTGGCAGAGCAGCCGGCTGTTAACCGGCAGGTTACTGGTTCGAGTCCAGTCGGGGGAGCTCGGTCCCCTGTAGCTCAATTGGCAGAGCATTCGGCTGTTAACCGGAGGGTTACTGGTTCGAGTCCAGTCGGGGGAGCAGAAGAAAGGGCCCCGTCAGGGGCTTTTTTCATGCGCCCACGCACGGATTCCCGATCTTCGGGAACCATGCGCGGACGCCCGCAGTCCTCATGGTTGCGCGATGCGGCCCCTCAGGGGCAGCAGATCGTATGAGCGGCTATGCTGCGGCAGACGGCGCGCACAGATGTGCGCGACGCGCCGTTACGGGGCGGTAGCTCAGCCGGTTAGAGCAGCGGACTCATAATCCGTCGGTCGTGGGTTCGAGTCCCACCCGCCCCACTCTGCCGCTCGCGAGAAGAATCGTTCTGAGCTGCACGACCGCGGTGCCGAGTGCTCTCGCGACAGTGGTGGTGGCCTTGGGTTCGGGGCCGGATGAAGGTCCAGTGGCTCGGTGGTGGCCCGCGTGCCCGCCCTGCAAGACACCACCCCACCAGACGCGATCGATGTGTCCTTCGCAGTGCCAGGCGTGACCTGTGAAGCCATGGCTCGTGCAGCACATGCTGGAGCCTGGCCATCGCCGACGGGGGCTGCCTGCGTGGTAGGCGCGAGCGCTGATGTGGGAGCGATGTTGGCGATGTACGCTGGTTATGTACATCGTGTACCCAAGGGTGGGTGGTCCGACATGTCCGTAACCCAGATCGATCTCGACGACGAGGCGCTGGCTGAGGCGATGCGCCTCATGGGCTCGTCGACGAAGAAGGACACCGTGAATTCGGCCCTGAGGGACTACGTCGCCCGGGTCAAGAGACTTGAGGCGGCGGAGAAGCTGGCCGAGCGGGGCGAGCGCGGTGAGTTCGAAGCGGCCGCGGCCGCCCATGACGCCGCCAAGCGCGGGCGGCGGGCGGCCTTCGAGTGATCACGTATCTCCTCGATGCTTCCGCTTTGTGGCATCTCTTCCGTACGCCGGGGGCGCTGCGGTCCTGGGAGGGACACATCGCCGCCGGCGTGTTCCGGATCTGCGAGCCCACGCGCACCGAGTTCCTGTACTCCGCCACCAGTCCGGCCCATCGCGACGAGCTGGCTGACGAGCTGGACGCTCTGTGCCCGCTTTCGCCGGTCCCCAAGAACGCCTGGCGCTGGGTCGACACCGCTCAGTACAAGCTCACGCAACAAGGACAACACCGATCCGCGGGAGCCATCGACCTCCTGGTGTGCGCGACGGCGGTGCACCACGACCACACGGTGCTCCACGTGGACAACGACTATGTGACCGTGGCGGCGGTGCTCAAGGAAGTGCGGCAGCGCGACGTCCGCACCGCCGGCTGACAGCTGGTCGTGCTGGTGGGAGTCGGGGCGTGCGAATCTCGGATGAGCCGCGCTCCGGGTTCGCGCCCGTCCTGCACGCAGACGTCGTGCGGCGCGTGCGCGCCTACTTGAGGTCGATCATCCGAACGGGCTGGCCGGTGATGCGGGCGATGGTGTCGAAGTCGCGGTCGTGGTGCAGCAGTGTCAGCCCGGACTGCTCGGCGACCGCGGCCAGGAGGAGATCGACGGCCCCGGCGCTGCGGTGTTCGCCCTTGGTGGTGAGCTGTTCTTGCACGACGCGGGCGCGCCGGTAGACGCCCTCCGGCATGGGGCACCAGGCGAACCAGGCCAGGCGCTCCTGGATGATCTCGCGGTCCTTGGCGGAACGGGTGGAGTAGAGCAGTTCCAGCTCGGTCAGATCGCACAGGGCGACGAGACCGGCGCCGATGCGACGTTCCCACTCCTCGGTGGCCTGGCGCAGCAGGACGCGCGCGAGTGCCGAGGTGTCGATGAGGTAGTCCGGGACACTCACAGGGCGGGCCTGCCCCGGTAGTTGCGCTTGTCGAAGAGGAGTTCCACATCGAGAGCGCCGTCTTGGGCGAGGTCTTGCAGCTCGTGCAGCGCGCGCAGTCGGCGGTTGCGGTCGACGATCTCGCGCAGCGCGGTGTTGATCGTGTCCCGCTTGGTCGTGGTGCCGAGTTCCCTGGCGGCCGCCTCAAGCGCTTCGTCGTCGAGATCGATGACGGTTCGGCTCATGTTCTCCACCTCTCGATATACCTGATCGCATGTATCAATATACCTGCTCGAATGTATCAGGGGAGGGTGGGTTCCCCGGAAGCCCGTCTGGCCGGAGGGTTCGCCGGTCCGGCAAGACGGTTATCGCGCCGGGGGTGCTGTCGGCCTCCGCTCAGTCCCCGCGGCCCGTCGCCGCCACCGTCACGCCCAGGCCGATCATCGCGAAGCCGCCCGCGCCGCCGATCATCGACAGGCGGCGGTCGGAGCGGGCGAACCAGGTGCGGGCGGCCGACGCGGTCAAACCCCACAGGGTGTCCGTGATCAGGCCGATGGTGATCGGGACCAGACCGAGCAGGAGCATCTGCGCGGGCAGTCGGCCCGCCGAGTGGTCGACGAACTGGGGGAGTACGGCGGCGAAGAAGACGATCCCCTTGGGGTTGGTGATGCCGACCACGATGCCTTCTGCGATGGTGCGCAGGTCACCGCGGGCCGGTTGCTCCGACGGGGTGGGGGAGCCCATCGTCAGCTCGCCGCGGCGGCGGAACGCCTGGACGCCGAGGAAGACCAGATACGCGGCTCCCGCGAGTTTCACGGTAAGGAAGACGGCCGCCGAGCGTTCGACCAGTGAGCCCACCCCGAGCGCAACGGCTACGACCAAGAGATACGAGCCGAATACGTTGCCCAGGACGGTCGCCAGTGCCGTCCGGCGGCCATGGGCCAGCGCACGGCCGATGACGAAGAGCACGCTGGGCCCTGGCACCACGATCACCAGCAGCGACATTACGGCGAACGCGAGCAAACGGTCGGTGGACACCATGTCCCTCACCCCTACGGCATTGAACCAGGTGGTGCCCGGCGGTGTCCGGTGGTGTCCAGTGGTGTCCGAGTGGTCGGAGAAACTCAGAGGTGCCAGGCGAGGCTTTTGGTTCGTAGGGTTCGTACGGTTTCGGCAATCTTCTGTGATGTCCTGTGCTGTCCAGGGAAGCGGAAGGTCCGTTCTCGGCCGGTGGGGCGAAGCCGTGGCCGATGGGGAATGCCGGAACGCGGTGCGGCTGGGAGGTCACTCCTTGTTATGGCACTCGGTAACCGGGGACGGACGGCCAGCGCACGGTCAGTACGACCGACTCCTCCTCCGCGAGCCAGGAGTGGTCCACGCCGTGGCCCCAGACGACGTAGTCGCCCTCCTGGGACAGCAGCACGCTGCGGCCGGGCAGTTCGACGCGGAAGCGGCCCCTGATCAGGACGAGCAGGGCGGTGCGCTCCTCGCCGGTCACCCACTGGGCGCGTGCGTCACCGGGCGGGTGGACGCCCCACTTGATCTCCACGGCCTCGCTGTGGCGGGGGTCGTCGGCGTCCTTGAAATGGCCGAGGAGCCACCCTCGGTCCAGTGCCGCGTCCCGGCCCGCGTTACCCACATAGACACTGTCAGTCACGGGAGCGGACGCTAGCAGCCGGTCCCGTTCCGGGTGTTTGCGCGTGCGCCGGATGCCCGCGCTGGATGGCCGGGCCGGGCCCGTGTGCCGGTGACCGGTGGCGTTCTTCTGTGTTCTTCCGCGTTCTCCGGCAGTCCGTAGGGCGATCTTTGGCGCCGGTTTCCAGTGCGCTGGGCGGGCGTTGATTTCCTCCTGCCCTTTGCGCGTGGTGGAAAGGCGTGGACGTGGGGCGGGTGTGCGGTGGGGACCGTTCCGTGGGGGGTGAGGAAAGCGTATGGGGATGTCACCTACGGGGAATTCGCGGGTTTGCGGGGGAGGGGGAGTGCGTGGGGTCTGAGCTGCCGCGACCGTTCGAGGGTTCGCTGGGTTCAGCGCATCCCTCTTCCCTATAGGGGCGGGTCGCTCTTGCGGTGTCGGTGCGGGTGGGGTGGAAAGGGAACGGTGGCACTCCAGCAGCTCCTTCCGGGTCATGGGAGATAGCGAGGGAATTCCGTGGCGAATAGAGGCCGTTGTCGGATCGCTTAGGGGTGTCTAGGGGTTGACAGGAAAGGGTGGAGGGCGCTCGGACCTGGTAAGCGGACAGGGGGCTCGTGGCGCCCGGGCGGCGTGCGCGGCGTTATCGCGGGCGGCCATTCCGGTGTGGGAGGACCAGTCCGGAGGTCATCGGGAATTCACCGGACACGAGCGCGGGGCGGGCCGTGGGCCAGCGCGTGGCGTGGTGCGGGGCCCGGGCCGCCCGCCAGGGCTGGTGCGGGGCCCGACGGTGGCCGCCGCGCCGCCCTGGGCCGCTTCGGCGCTGGTGGAGCGTGCCGCGCGCCGGGCGGTGGCGATCAGGGCGCGGCTCTCCGCCGGCCGCGTCGGCCCCGTTGGAGGACGGGGCCGGTGCCCTGGGGATTCTCTTCGATCATGAGCTGGGAAAAATCTTCCGGCAGGTGTTCCGTCGCGCTCCGTGTCGGTGTTCGCGGCAAGAGCGGCATGCGGATAACAGGGTAGGGACCGGCAATACGCGCAGTGTTGGTCGTGACGTTCCGTGATCGTCTACGCGAATATGCGTGGTAACCCGTGGGGCGGGTGTGTAATGATTCCCCGGCCCGACGCACTAGGCTCCGCTCGAACAGCCCGCCGGCCATCGGGGCCGTTGGGGCATTACTCGACAGCTGAGACATGGAGGCTTCAGGGATGCGTGTCGCCGCACTGAGCGCGCACCTTTCTCCTTTCTCTCTTCCGCAATCTCTGCCGACGCCCGATCGCGCGGTGCGACCTGATCGCCGCCCCCCGGATCGCGGCGGGCCCGACCCCGGTCGGCGGTGCGCCGCGCCGGGCACCGGAAGATCAGGCCGGAACGGCACCGGCCATTTCTGCCAGTCCCCCCGGCACGGATATGACAAGGTGCCCGGATACAACGGCAGGTTCCTGCTAGTGAGGCGATTGTCGTTGAGCTGCGTCGAACCTCTCGGCGCCGTACGGTCGGCTCTATGAGGACCCAGCCATTTCGCCCGCGGTTAGCGGGTCCCGCCCCGAGGGAGCACGGCGCTCCGCACGGCGCGCCGTCGCTCGGCCCGGCGAACGGCAGGGGAGCACACGGCCGCAGCGGACGCGGTGTCCCGCGCAGAGAGGCGGCTGGGCGGAACGCGACCGCGTGGAAGGCCCGTCCGCGGCGATCAGCCGGCCCGGGGTCGGTCATCCCGGCGACGGCTGAGCGGACATCAGCCGACGGGGACACCGTCGGCGGCCGTATCACCAGCACGACCAGCCGCGAGACAGCCGGCCGCAAGTCGGTCAGCTGTGAAACGACCAGCCGCAGAGCAGTCCATCAGGAGACGGCCACGGGACGGCCGACGGAGTACGGGGCCGTCGGCGCGGGTCGGGCCACGCCACCGAACACGCCACCGGAGTGGGTCATGACCGGCTCACGGACAACCACCGGGGCGCCACTGCGGGGCGGCATCACGGTGGCGGCGAGGCGCAGGCCACGGAGCCGGGCCGAAGCCGGTCCCGGGGCGGTCGGGGAGCGGGGAAGCCGTCACAACGGCGGCGCCCGCCCTCAGCGGCACCGCCTCGCGGAGCGGCTGAAACGGCGCCACCCAGGCGGCCCGGCGGGGCGTTGAGCCCGGCCCGGTCCAGCGGTGCGCGCCACACGTAGGTGCAGGCGTAAAGAAACGCAACGGGGGATCACCATGAAAGACGCCGCGCTGTCCAGCACGGGCGTGTCCGATACCGAGCCATCCACGCTGCGCATCGGGGTACTCGGCCCCATGGAGGTCAGGGCGCGAGGAGAGAACCGTACGCCCTCGGCGCCCATGGCCCGGCGCGCGCTGGCCGTTCTGCTCATCCACGCCAACCGGCTGGTGACGACGTCAGCGCTGATCGAGGAGCTGTGGGAGGAGGAGCCTCCCAGGCTCGCCCGTAAGACCGTGCAGACCTACGTCTACCAGCTGCGCAGGGCGTTGCAGAGCCCGTCGGGCCCCTCCGACCGGCTGGAGACGTGCCCCAACGGGTACCGGATCAACCTGCTCGTGGACGAGCTCGACCTGTGGGAGTTCGAGCGGCGGGTCACGCAGGCGCGGCGGGCCCTGGGCAAGGGAGACGCCCTCAACGTGGTGGCGACGCTGCGTTCCGCGCTGGCGCTGTGGCGCGGTGACCCCTTCGCCGGGCTGGAGGCCGGTCCGGTGCTCGCGGCGCGGATCACGCAGATCTCCGAGGCGCGGATCAGCGCGCTGGAACTGCGGATCGAGGCGGAGCTCCAGCTCGGCCGCCACCGCGGCCTGCTGGGTGAGCTGCGGCAACTGACCGCGGCGCACCCCGTGCACGAGGAGTTCACCGCGCAGCTGATGCGCGCGGCCTACCGGGCCGACCAGCGCAGCATGGCCCTTGACGCGTTCACCAGGCTGCGCAGGAACCTCGTCGAAGATCTGGGCATCGACCCGTCGGAGCGGTTGCAGAAGCTCCAGTGGGACGTCCTGAACGAGTCCCTCGAACTCGATCTGCCGCCCGCCAGGGCCGGGGCGGTCACGCTGACCCCGCAGGCCCCGGCCGAGCCGGGCCAGCCCGCCGCGGCCGCTCCCCTCGCTCCGGCCGCGCCGCCCGCCCTCGCCTACACGCCCCCGGCGACCCGCGCGCCCGCTCAGCTCCCCGTCGACACGGCCGACTTCACCGGCCGCCATGAGGAGCTGGAGCGGGTGGCCGAGCTGGCCAGGCCCCGAGGTGAGGCGCGCACCGCGCCCCGGCTGATCACCGTGCTCGGTGGCGCCGGTACGGGGAAGTCCGCGCTCGTGGTGCGCGCCGCGCACGCCCTGCGGGGCCAGTTCCCCGACGGGCAGCTGTACGCACGGCTGCACGACCGCGAGGACCGGCCGGTGCGGCCGGCGACCGTGCTGCGTTCGCTGCTGCGCGACCTGGGGCACCCGGTCCCCGAACTGCCCGAGGACACCGATGAACTGGCGCGCGTCTTCCGCAGCTGGAGCGCGGAGAAGCGGCTGCTGGTCCTGCTGGACGACGCGGACTCCGCCGACCAGGTCCTGCCGCTGCTGCCCGGCGGGGGGAACAGCACCGTGCTGATCACCTCACGGGTGCGGCTCCCCGGCCTGCCCGGCGCGGCCACCGTGGAGCTGGGCCCGATGGACACCGACGACGCGGCCGACCTGTTCGCCGCGCTCGCCGGTCCCGAGCGGGTGGGCGCCGACTCGGCGGTGGCCCGCCAGGTGGTGCGGCTGACCGGGAACCTGCCCCTGGCGGTGCGCGCGGCGGGCGAGAAGCTGGCCGCACGGCCCATGTGGTCGGTCACCGACCTCGCCGCGCGGCTGGCCGAAGAGGACCAGCGGATCGCCCAGTTGCGCACCGGTTCGTTCGATGTGCTGGCCCGGCTTGCCAGCGCTTGTGCGCGCCTTGACCGCACCGCGTACCAGGCGTTGACGCTGCTCGCCACCGCCGGCGCCGAGCCGTTCAGCATCGAGCGGGCGGCGCAGCTGCTCGGCGTGGACGTCTGGACCGCTGAAACGCTGGTCGGGCAGCTTCTCGACCACTGTGTAGCGGAGATGACCGGGACCGGCGGGGACCACGCGCCGCTGTTCCGTATCCCTGTGTTGATCCGTTTGTCAGTGCCCGCACACGAACCGGCCACCGCCGAGCTGCATGTGCTGCCCGGAGCGCGGGAGCGGACCGTCGTCGCCACCGCCGGGTCCTCCGCCTAGCGCTAAACCCGCCCTTTTCCCAGCCTTGAACACGCCTTGGACGCGGGGCCCGAGGATCGTCCTGGAGCGTCGGACAGTGCTCCGGCCTGCCACCTCCTGACCGCACACCGACCGCGATGGAGCGGCCGGCGGGCAATCAGGGGGCCGGGCAGGGAGAAGGGGGGTGCCTTATGGGGAGCAGCGGATGGCCGCTCATACCCGCAGGGCTTGACGTGGAGGTCGTCGCGGCGGGCCTCAGCGAGATCGGCGGATGTCGCTTCGAGGTCCACAGCGCCGCTGACCGTGGCACGGACTCCGGTTCTCACGCCGGGGTCCGTTCCGACCCGGCCCACGACCGGGACTGACGCCGCTACGCCACGTACAGCCACCAAGCCACGCGGCGGACAAGCCGCCACGGTCCACCAGGACCACTGCGCGCGTCGCGCGATCACGCACTGACAACGGAGGACGAACCAACATGCCAGATCTGGAGTTCGGACAGCTCGACGTCCGGTACGCCGACCACTCCACGCTGGAGCTTTCCGGCGGTGTGGAGCTGTCGTACGAGGTCCGCGGTGAGGGCCCGGCCGTGACCATGCTCAACAACTTCGCCATGGTCAGCCCCTTCTGGCATGGTTTCACCACCCAGTTCGAGGACGACTTCCAGCTCATCAACTACGACCTGCGCAACCAGGGAAACTCCAAGCCGGGCCCGGAGCCGGTCCGCTTCGTGGACCACGTCGAGGACCTGAAGGCGCTCCTGGACCACCTGAAGATCGAGAAGACGTACCTCATCGGTACCTCGATCTCCACGCTCATCGTCCGGGACTTCGCCCTGAAGTACCCCGAGCGCGTCGCCGGGCTGGTCCTGGTGGGTCCCGCCTTCTCGCCCAACGGCGGGCTGCGCCGCGAGCTGGTCACCCGCTCCTGGGTGGCGAGCCTCGACTCGGGCGGCATCCCGCAGTTCTTCAACCACCTGTACGCGATGTCCTTCTGCGACCAGACGATCAACGGCGGTGGGCTGCCCGCCTACCTGGCGCTGCGTGACAGCTTCGCGTCGCTGTTCACCGCCGAGGGCATCAAGGAGAACTTCCTCGCCTCGCTCAAGCTCGACGACAGCCCCGACCTGCTGAACCAGCTGACAGCCCCGACGCTCCTCATCCTCGGCGACGGCGACTTCTCCTGGAGCGACTCGGTCATCGAGGACGCGCTGGCCCGTATCCCCGACTCCCGCGCCGTGACCCTGCCCCGCGCCGGTCACGTGCCGTTCTTCGACGCCCCGGACGGATTCCAGAAGGCGGCGGGCGAGTTCCTGCGCGAGCTGGTGGCGGCCGACACGGCCACGCCCCCGGCTTGATCCTTCATCTGGCGGGGGAACGAGTGGCGCGGCCCGGCCCCGCGCGCGGCACGCATCGCGGCGGACCCCTGAAGCCCGCGTGCACCGGCGCGGTTCGTTCCCCCCGCCGCCCCATCGCGACCATCCGACAGTCTCCGCCGTTACGGGCGGGCTGCCCGCACTGTCAAAAACCCTGGGAGAAGCACTCATGACGATACGTCTGCTGACCGGGGCCACCGGCTTTGTCGGCGGCACCGTGGTCCTGGAACTGCTGGAGCGCACCGAAGGCGTGATCTACGCCATGGTGCGCGGCAGCGACGACGAGGTGGCACAGAAGCGGCTGCACGAGGCGCTGAACGGCCTGGCTGAGGGCTACGGACGGCCGGACCTGGCCACGGCGATCCATGAGCGTACCCGGGCCGTCCGCGGCGACATGACCGTCGAGGGCGGCGGCGTCGACCTGAGCACGGCACCGCGCGTCGACGAGCTGTGGCACTGCGCGGCCTCCCTGCGGTACGAGGAGGAGTACCGCGAGGAGATCGAGGCGCAGAACATCGGCGGCACCCGGAACATCCTCCAGCTCGCGAAGAGCCTCGGCGCCACGACGTTCAACTACGTCAGCACGTCCTACGTCGCCGGTGCCAAGCGCGGCGTGGTCTTCGAGGAGCGGGCGACCGACACCGAGGTCGCCAACAACAGCTACGAGCGGTCGAAGATCCAGGCCGAGCAGCTGGTCCTGGCCGCCGCCGACGAGATGCGTGTCCGCGTCCTGCGCCCCAGCATCGTCATCGGGCACAGCGTCACGCGGCACGGCATCAACTGGTCGGGCATGTACGGCTTCGCCCGCCAGGTGCTGCTGTTCAAGCGGATCGCCGGGCGCAGGCTCGGTGTCGAGATGATGCCCGACACCCAGGTGCGGCTGCTCGCCGACCCCGACTCGCGGCTGAACTTCGTGCCGGTCGACATGGTGGCCCGCAACGCCGTCAGCATCGCGCTGTCCGACTCGCCCGAGACGTTCTTCCATCTCGCCAACTTCGAGCAGCCCACCACCAGCGACATCATCTGCACCGTCATGGACCTGGTGGGGCTCCCGAGCCCGATCTGGGCGGCGGACGACACCGACTTCACCCCGGTGGACGAGATCTTCGACAAGGGCATGGACTTCTACCGCCCGCACATGAAGAACAGCAAGACCTTCGACCTGACCCACACCGACGCCGTGTGCGGTGAGGACGCCTCACGCGCACCGATGGGCATCGAGGACCTGGCCGAGTACGTCCTCTACTTCCTGCGGCAGCAGCGGGGATTCGACGAGAGCGCCGGTCTGGGACGTGTGGTCAAGCCCACGTCCAAGCGACTGCGCGTGGCCTGAACCGCGGCGGCCGCGCCCTGCGACACGGCGGTCGCGGCCGCCGCATCCCCCGTACAGACGAGCTGAGCCTGCGGACACATGCGGGCAGTGAATGGAGGACCAATGCACAGCCCGGAAGCAGTCGCTGAGAAACTGCGCATCCTGCTGGAGGACATCGTCGGCGGCGCCGTGCCGCTGGACGAACCGGGTGCCCGCACGGTGCCGTTGTGGAACCTCGGCCTGACCTCCAGCGGGTTCATGCGCCTGCTGGACGCCATCGACGAGTCCTTCGGCGTGGAGTGGGACCTGCTGGACTCGGTGGACGCCGTGTCGTCGTTCGACAACCTCGTCGCGCACATCGCCGCCGAGCCCGACAAGCGCCAGGTCGCGCGGCAGGGCGGACAGCAGTGAGCCGCCGCAGGATGGCGCTCGCCACCGCCCCCGCGGAGGCCGCGCGCAGACACCCCTCCGTCTCCATCCACCTCGACCGCCCGCTCGACCTGTTCCCCGACGCCGGGACGCAGCTGAGCTTCGCCCAGTTCCACCAGCGCGTGGAGCGGGCCGCCGCGCTGCTCGCCGACGCGGGGGTCACCAGCGGCGGTCGGGTGCTGATCGTCAAGCAGCCCAACTTCGACGTGCCGCTGCTGGCCTTCGCCTGCGCCCGGATCGGTGCCGTACCCGTCCTCGTCCACGAGGCCGTCGGCGCCAAGTCGCTGGGCTCGCTGGTCACGACGGGTGAGCCGGTCGCCATCATCACCGACGCCAAGACCGAGGCCGACGGCACGCTGGACGAGGTGGCGTACGATGTCGCGCCGCGCTGGTACGTGGGGGAGAAGGGGTCCTACGGCGGTTCCCTGGGCGACCTGGCCGGTACGGAGCTGCCGGAACTGGTCCTTCCGCCGCAGGACTCACCTCAGCTGGTCACGCACAGCTCGGGCACCACCGGCGTGCCGAAGCTCGTCGTGCACTCGGTCAAGAGCTTCGCCGGACACGCCAAGCCGCAGGTCATGATCGGCCGGGTGCTGCGCGTCAGCGACCCGCTGCTGATGTGCCTGTCACCCGTGCACGCCCGCAGCATGTCCGGGATGCTCGCGATCCTCGCCCTCGGCGTGCCGCTGGGCTTCATGGTCGACCCCGAGCCGTCGAACGCCGCGAAGATGATGGCCCGGGTGCGCCCCGGCCTCCTGGAGACCGTGCCCAACGTCTTCATCCGTTGGGAGGAGATCGCCGAGCGGCAGCCGGAACTCTTCGCCCGGATACGCCTGTTCCTCAGCTCCTTCGACGCCGCGCACCCCCGGACGATCCGGGCGCTGCTGAGCGTCGCGCGCCCCAAGGCCCGCTACCTCCAGGCGTACGGCCAGTCGGAGACGGGGCCCGTCACCGTCAAGCTGCACCGGCTCGGCGCCGGATGCGAGGACGGCCGCTGCGTGGGCAAACCGGTCATCGGCCACACGAAGATCCGCATCTCCGGCGACGAGGGCGCCACCACCCTTCCCAAGGAGACCCCCGGCGCCATCTTCGCCCGCTCCGGCGGCATCACCCCCAGCTACATCGGCTACCCCGACCAGCGCAAGAACGGCTGGTGGGCGATGGGGGACTACGGGATGGTCAGCAAGAAGGGCTGTCTGCACCTGTACGACCGGCTGGTGGACCGCAGCAGCGGCGTGGACAGCCTGCTCGCCACCGAGGACCACATCCTGGAGAGCATCAGGGAGCTGACCGAGGCCGTGCTGATCCCGGTCGACGACGGCCCGCCGGTGCCCCTGGTGTGCACCCGGGGCGATCTGCCACTGGACCCGGTGGCCTGGTCGGCGGCCGTCGAGGGGCTGCCGCCGCTCGCCGAGCCCGTGCACTGCAGCTGGGACGACATCCCGCACACCGCCACCTGGAAGGTCAAGCGCCTTGAGGTGTCGCGCCGCCTCGCCACCGGCGAGCTGACCCGTCTCGCGGAACGGTAAGAAGGAGCACGAGATGACGACCGATCACCGAAGCGCCGCCGACGACCCGCACGCGGCGCGGCTGGCCGCGATGACACGCGGCGTGGAGAGGATGATCCCCGTCCCGGCGGGGCACCGCGCCCCCAGGCTCAACGCCACCGAGGCGGCCCACGAGCTCGGCTGTGCCGAGCCCATGGTCCAGCTGCTCGTGGACGCCGGCTTCCCGGCCGAGGAGACCCCGGACGGGCCGCGGTTCGACTACCACGACGTGATGAACCTGGGCCTGCAGTCCGGCACCGGCCGGTCGGTGGCCGAGCTCGGTGAGCGGTCGTGCATGCGGCTGGCGACCGGGCAGGTGAGCGCCTGGACGGCCGAGCGCCACTGGCGGGTGCGGCTGGCCGCTTCGTGCGACGCCTGCCCGGACACCGTGCTGACGCCGGTGCCGCCCGCGCCGAAGGTGATCGGCGGGGATCTCCAGGAGTGGCAGCCGGGCGCCGACGGGCCGCACACCGCTGAGGCGTTGCTCACAACGCGGGGCTCCCAGAGCAGTCCGCGCACCGATGCCGTACGGGACATTCACGACCAACTGCTTGACGAACTCGCCACCGGCACCTACCAGTACGGCTGGATTCCCGGCACGCTCCGCGCGGACCCCCGCGCGGCGCTGGCGCACCGCATGGCCGACTGCGTGGTCTCCGCGTGGCTGATGCGCGAGCGTGCCCAGGAGGCAGGACTCAGGGCGCGCACACGAAAGGGCTTTCTCCTAGGGCTTATCGGGGTCGAGCACGCCTGGACCGAGGTGTACGAGGAGGGGCGCTGGCTTGTTCTCGACCCCGTCCTCGCGTACCTCGGCGGACGCCAGCGCAACACCAGTCCGGAGTTCGCCGACTTCTGCCGCGGCTCGGTCCACAATCGTGTGCTCGCGTGGGACAGGACAGCAGAGGAGCCGCTGGCCGATCACGTCTGCGCCAATGGTGGGCGAATTTTGGTCGATTGCCGCCCACTGCCTCTCACAAGCTGATCTGATCTTCTCCGACACACCCCCGTCGGGGCCGTTACCGCTGGCTCTGAAAGCACCAACCAGGAGGATCTGATGTTCAACAAGCTGGCAGCGCTGGCGACGAATCGCAGAAAGCTGGTACTCATACTGTGCCTGTTTTTCTGCGTGGTCGCCGGAGGGCTGGGTGGCAGCGTCAGCAGCAAGCTGTCGTCCGGCGGCTATGAGGTGCCCGACGCGGAATCAAGCAAGGCGAGTAAGGCGCTGACCGACCGCTTCGGTACGGGCGAGCCCAACCTGGTGCTGCTGGTCAAGACCCCCAAGGGCGTCGACGAGGCGGAGACCGCCCGCAAGGGCGCCGAGCTCACCAGGAAGATGAGCGGCGAGGACGGTGTCCAGTCGGCCGCCTCGTACTGGACGGCCGGCAAGGACCCCTCACTGCGCAGTGAGAAGTCGGACTCCGCGCTCCTCCTGGCCCACCTGGAGGGCGACGAGGACGAGGCCGAGGACTACCTGGAGAAGCTCCTCCCGCACTACGAGGACGGCTTCCAGGGGCTGAAGATCGAGTTCGGTGGGAAGGCTGAGGCCTACCGCGAGCTCACCGTGCAGACGCAGGACGACTTGCTCATCGCTGAGATGATCGTCCTGCCCGTCACCTTGATTCTGCTGATCCTCATCTTCCGTGGCGTCATCGCCGCGCTCTTGCCACTCGCTCTTGGAATCGTCTCCATCATCGGCACGCTGGTGGTGCTGCAGATCCTCGTATCGTTCACCGACGTCTCGGTGTTCGCTATGAATTTGACCACAGGGCTCGGCCTGGGGCTAGGGATTGACTACAGCCTTTTCGTGGTCAATCGATACAGAGAGGAGCTCCGCAAGGGCGCGACGGTCGAGGAAGCCGTTTCGACCAGTTTGCGTACTGCCGGGCGCACGGTCCTCTATTCGGCCATTACCGTCATGCTGTCGCTGTCCGCGCTGCTGCTGTTCCCGATGTACTTCCTGCGGTCCTTCGCCTACGCGGGTATCGCGGTGGTCGCCTTCGCCGCTCTCGCCACACTGGTGATGCTCCCGGCGCTGCTCGCCGTCATCGGGCTGCGTATCAACAAGTGGTCCTGGACCAGGAACAAGAAGGCCAAGACGGTCGAGGAGGGCTTCTGGCACCGCGTCGCCACCAAGGTGATGCGCCGCCCGATCCCCTTCGCCACCGGCGTCATGATCATCCTGCTGGTGCTCGGCGGTCCGTTCCTCGGCATCAAGTTCAACCTCTCCGACGAGCGCACCCTGCCCGAGGACGCCGAGGCTCACCGGGTGGGCACCACGATCTCGCAGGACTACTCGGCGAAGGAGATGGAGCCGGTCATGGTCGTCGCCGAGGGAATCGGCGACCCCAAGGCGAAGAGCGCCCAGATCAGCGAGTACGCCACGGCGCTCTCCCAGCTCGACAACGTCTCCCGCGTGGACTCGCTGACCGGCTCGTACGCCAAGGGCCGCCAGGTCGGCAAGCCGGGCGACGAGTCCGCCAAGTACGCCAACACCAGCGGCACCTGGCTCTCGGTCGTGCCCTCGGTCGGCGCCTACAGCGACGCGGGCCAGGACGTGGTCCGCGATGTCAGGGCCCAGGACGCGCCGTTCGACGTCAAGGTGGGCGGCATAGCGCCGGCGTTCCGGGACACCATGGACTCGCTCACCGACCGGATGCCGTACAGCATCGGTCTGATCGCCATCTCCACGTTCGTCCTGCTGTTCCTGCTGACCGGTAGCGTGGTGGTGCCGATCAAGGCGCTGGTGCTGAACCTGTTCAGTCTCACCGCCACCTTCGGCGCCATGGTCTGGATCTTCCAGGACGGCCACCTGAAGTGGCTGGTCGGTGACTTCACGGTCACCGGGGGCATCGTCGCCACCACACCCATCATGATGTTCTGTGTGGCGTTCGGCCTCTCCATGGACTACGAGGTGTTCCTGCTCTCCCGCATCAAGGAGGAGTACGACGCCACCGGCGACAACACCCGCTCCGTGGCCCTCGGCCTGGAGCGCACCGGTGGCATCGTCACCGCGGCCGCCCTGCTGATCGGCATCGTGTTCGCGTCCTTCGCGATCTCCGGCATCACCTATATGAAGATCCTCGGCGTGGGCATGGCGCTGGCCGTGCTCATGGACGCCACGCTCGTGCGGGGTGTCCTCGTCCCGGCCTTCATGCGGCTCGCGGGCAAGTGGAACTGGTGGGCGCCCGCCCCGATGGTGCGCCTGCACAAGCGGATCGGACTCAAGGAGGGCGGCGACGACCCGGTCGTCACGCCCCAGGCGGACAACTCCGCCGAAGAAGCGGAAGTCCGCCGCTGACCGCGGGCTGTCACCGCTGACCCGCGCCGGTGGGGCCCACGAGGCCCGTGGGCCCCACCGGCGCCGGCACCACCCTCATCTCCGCACCCAGACACCGTACGAACACGCGGGCTCCGTACGACGGCGTACGCACCGCATGACCACGTACGCACGGTATGACCACGTGCGCACGGCATCACCACACGCACGGCATCACCACATACGCACTGTACGAGCACGCCGCGTCACGCGCGCACACGTGCACGCGCGGACACACGTCCGCAGATCACCAGGGGGAAACCGTGAGCGACCAGCCGACACCGGGTCACCGACTGCTGCTTGAGTTCATCGACATGCCGGAACTCCTGGACTCCGTCGGCCGCGACGCCGACCTGACCGCGGCGGGCCTGAACTCCGGCGACCTGATCCGGCTGGCCCTGGCCATCGAGGACCGCACCGGCGAACCGCTCGGGGACGACGAGCTGGCCGAGCTGCACACCCTCGACGGCATCGACCGCGTCCTCGTCGCCCGCGGCGCGGAGTCAGCCGTCACCGAGGGGGCCCACTGATGTGGATGGCCAACTTCGTCAAGCGGCACCGGCAGCGGCGCCCCGACGCGCTGGCCGTGGCGGCCGCCGACCACCAGCTGACCTGGCGCGAGCTGGACGACCGCACCGACTCGTTGGCCTGCGCGCTGCTCGACCGCGGCGTCCGCAGCGGCGAGCGCGTCGTGGTCAGCTCCCGCAACCGCGCCGAGGTACTTGAGCTGTACATCGCCGCGGGGAAGGCGGGCATCGTCGTCTGCCCCGTCAACCACACCTTCCCGGCCCCCGAAGTCGAGCACGTGGTCGCGAACGTCGATCCCGTAGCGGTCTTCGCCGAACAAGCGGTCCTCGACCGGCTCGGCGACGCGTTCGGCGACGCCTGGCAGATCGCCCTGGAGTCGCCCGCCTACCAGACCATGGCCACGGGCCCCGTCCGGACCCTGCCGCTGCCCCTCCAGGACGACATCTACGCCATCCTGCACACCTCGGCCACCACAGGCCGGGCCAAGGGCGTCGTGGTCACCCACCGCTCCGTCTCCGCCTGCTACACGGGCCTCGCCGCCGAGACCGGGCTCTGTGCCGACGACGTCATGATCAACCCGTGCCCGCTGTTCCACGGCAGCGTGGTCATCGGGCTCGCCGTCCTCGCCGCGGGCGGCACCCTCGTCCTCCAGCAGGACTTCACTCCGCAGCGGTTCCTCGCCGACGTGGCACGCCACCGCGCGACCCGCGCGTTCCTGGTGCCTTCCATGGTCCGTTTCGCGCTGCGCACCAAGGCGTTCGCCTCCGCCGACCTGTCCTCCCTCACCGACGTCATGTTCGGCGGCGCGCCGATGCCGGAGGACCTGCTCCGGGAGGCACTTGAGCGCTTCCCCTGCCCCTTCCGCAGCATTTACGGCATCACCGAGGGCGGCGGCCCCATCGCCACCATGGCCTTCGACACCAGCCACCTCGCCGAGGGCACCGACGAACTGCGGCTGCGCTCCGCCGGGCAGATGCTGCCCGGCTGCCACATCGAGATCCAGGACTCGGCCGGACGCCGGGTGCCGCCCGGTGAGATCGGCGAGCTGTGCGTACGCGGCGACGGCCGGATGCTCGGCTACTGGCGCGACGACGCGGCCACCGCCGCCACCGTCAGAAACGGCTGGCTGCGCACCGGCGACGTCGCCTACGCCGACCCCGAGGGCTACCTCTACCTCGTGGACCGGCTGGGTGACGTGCTCATCCGCGGCGGCCAGAACGTCTACCCCGCCGAGATCGAACGCGTCCTCGCCACCCAGCCCGGCGTGCGGGACGTCGCCGTCGTCGGCGCCCCCTCCGAGGAGTGGGGCGAGGTGCCGGTGGCGTTCGTCGCCGCCGGGCCCCAGCCACCCGAGGCGTCCGCCCTGCTCGCCGCCTGCGTCGCCGAACTCGCCAGCTACAAGCGCCCGGTGCGGGTCGTCCTCGTGCCGGAGATCCCGCGCAGCACGGCGGGCAAGGTGCTGCGCCGGGTGCTGCGCGACCAGCTCGCCCAGGAGTCGGCAGCCGCCGTCGCCGCCGTCCGGACCAAGGGGGTGTGAGGCGCTGTGCGAGTCGCATGCGTGGGCGCGGGCCCCGGCGGGCTGATGCTCGCCCTGCTGCTGCGCCGGTACGGAGACCACGAGGTCGACGTCTTCGAACGCAGCCCGGCCGACGCCACCTTCGGGTTCGGCGTGGTCTTCTCCCGGCTGAGCCTGGCCCGGCTGCGCCAGGCCGCCCCCGACGTGGTCGCCGCCCTCCTCGACCAGGGCGCGCGCTGGGACGACGTGGAGGTCAGGCGCGACGGCCGGCGGGTGCGCTCGTCGGGCCACGGCTTCGCCGCCGTGGAGCGCCGCGCGCTGCTCGCCAGCCTGCGCCGCCTCACCGAGGAGTCCGGCGCCCGGGTGACGTACGAGTCGGAGGCCGACGCCACCGCACTCCTCGACAGCTACGACGTTGTTGTCGCCGCCGACGGAGCGGGCAGCCGCACCCGCACGGCCCTCACGGGGCAGTGGGGCGCGCGGGTGGTCACCGGGGAGAGCCGGTACGCCTGGTTCGGCGTCGAGCGCGCGTTTGACGCCATGACGTTCCTGTTCGGCAACGGCGGCTACGGCCCCGTCGGCGCGCACGTCTACCCGTACGCCGAGGACAAGTCCACGTTCCTCGTGGAGATCAGCGCGGACACCTTCCGGGCCGGTGGCTTCACCGACGGGCACACCCGGCCGCCGGGCTGGAACGACGAAGAAGCCATGGACTACTGCGCCAAGGTCTTCGCCGACGACCTGGAGGGCGCCCGGCTCATCGGCAACGGCTCCCGCTGGCTGACGTTCTCCCACATCGAGGCCGAACGCTGGTCCACAGGCCGCCTGGTGGGCATCGGCGACGCCGTGCACACCGCGCACTTCTCCGTCGGCTCGGGGACCACCATGGCCCTGGAGGACGCCGCCGAACTCGCCCGCTGCCTCGACAAGGCCGACGAGACCGGGCTCGACGCGGCGCTCGCCGCGTACGAGAAGGCCCGCCGCCCCATCGTGCAGGGCATCCAGCGGGCCGCCTGGGCGAGCCGCCGGATGTGGGAGCACCAGCACGAACACGCCGACCTGGACGTCGGGACGCTGATGCTGCGCCTGCTCAGCCGCAGCGGGCAGTCCCCGGCGGACCTGCTGCTGCGGCTCGACAAGGGACTGGCCGAGCGCTGCGGGCGCGAGCTGACCGGCCTGCCGCCCGAACCGGTCGCCCGGCTCGTCACGGCGGGCGAGCCCGTACAGCCGGGGGACGCCGTCCTGCTCGGGGCGGCCTGCGCCCCGGGTCCCGTGCCCGCCGACGCGGAGACCGTCCTGCTGGAACTGGCCTCCCCCGCCGAGGACGCCACTCTCGTACGGCACCTGCGGGAATGCCGCGCCATGGTGCCCACCGCCCGCGTGGGAGTCCTGCTGCGCGCCACCGAGCCCGCCGAGGACCCCGTAGGGGAGACCGTCGACCGGATCGCCCGGCTGGTGCGCGACATCGCCCTCGACGTGGTCGCCGTGGCGCCGGGCGGCGGCAGCCCGGCCGACAACCGCACCGCGCAGATGGCCCTGAGCGAGCGGGTCCGCGCCGTGACCGGCACGCCCACCGCGTATGTGTGCGGCCGCGGCGAGCTCGGCCAGGGCTGGACCCATGTGCAGTCGGCGCGGGCGGACTTCGTATGGACCGACGCCACCGGGTGACCGGGTGTCGAGTCGGCGTGCCCGGGACGCCCGGGCGTGAAAGGAGCTGGGAATGACCCTGCTTGAAACCGCCGGGTCCCGCGCCGCCCCAACGGCGGAGACCACGCGGTGGACCACCCCGGCCGGTGTGGAGATCTCCCGCACCAGCGAGTACGCGGGCAGCGCCGCCGCCGTCCGCACCGTGCTTGAGGACGCGCTCTGCGACCGCAGGGGCATGCTCCAGTTCCGGGACGGCGACCGGGCCGTCGGCTACCTCGACCCGCCGGTGGAGGTCACCGCCACCGGCCCCCGGGTGGAGTTCCGCGCGCTCAACGACCGGGGCCGCGTCCTCCTCCCCGTGCTCGGCGGCCTGCTCGCCGGAGTGCCCTTCCTCTCCGGCTTCACCGCCAGCTGTGACGTCGTACGCGTCCACGGCGAGCCGCCCAGCGGGCTGTTCGCCGAGGAGGACCGCACCCGGCAGGTCGGGGTGTTCGCCGCCGTACGCGCCCTGGTCGACGGCATGGCGGGAGCCGACCCGCTGCTCGGCCTGTACGGCGCCTTCGGCTACGACCTGATCTTCCGGGTCGACCCCATGGAGCTGCGCCAGCGGCGCGCGCCGGGCGACCGCGACATGGTGCTGCACCTGCCGGACGCCGTCTACGAACTCGACCTGCACAGCGACGAGGCGGTCAGGCACACCTACGAGTTCCGGGCGCTGGGCAGGAGCACGGAGGGCCTGGAGCGCGCCACGCCCCCCTGCCCGGCCCCCGGCGGGCGGCGCCCGGCACGCGAACGCGACCACGAACCCGGCGAGTACGCCCGGGTGGTGGACGCCGCCATGCCGCTCTTCCGGTCAGGCGCGCTCTTCGAGACCGTGCCGGGGCAGGTCTTCCGCCGGGCCGCCACCAGCACCCCGGCGCAGCTCTTCCGCCGCCTGCGGCACCGCAACCCGGCCCCCCGCAGCCTGCTGATGAACCTCGCCGAAGGCGAACACCTCGTCGGCGCCTCCCCGGAGATGTTCGTCCGGGTACGCCGCGATATCGGCTCCGACGGCACCCGCACCCTGGTCGAGTCCGCGCCCATCAGCGGCACCATCCGGCGCGGCGGCAACGCCCTGGAGGACGCCGAGCACATCCGTACCCTGCTCAACTCGGCCAAGGACGAGAACGAGCTGACGATGTGCACGGACGTCGACCGCAACGACAAGTCCCGGGTGTGCGTGCCAGGCACCGTGCGGGTCACCGCGCGGCGCCGCATCGAGATGTACTCGACCCTGATCCACACCGTCGACCACGTCGAGGGCGAACTGCGGCCGGGGCTCGACGCGCTGGACGCGTTCATGGCCCACCTGTGGGCGGTCACCGTCACCGGCGCGCCCAAGCTGGCCGCGGTGGAGTTCATCGAGCGGCACGAGCGCTCACCCCGCCGCTGGTACGGCGGAGCCGTCGGCCGCGTCGGCTTCGACGGCGGCCTCGACACCGTGCTGACGCTGCGCACCATCCACCTCGACAACGGGGTGGCCACCGTGCGCGTCGGCGCGACACTGCTGCACGACTCCCGGCCCGAGGACGAGGAACAGGAGACCGAACTCAAGGCCAAGGCGCTGCTCGACGTGCTGGACGAGGCCGTCGACAAGCCTCTTCCCAGCAGCGGGCGGCTGACGGTGCGGGAAGCCCCGGGCGAGGGCCGCAGCGTCCTGATCGTCGACCACCGCGACTCCTTCGTGCACTGCCTCGCCGGGTACTTCCGGGAGACCGGCGCCGCTGTCGGCACCTACCGCAGCGGCGGGCACCTGCCGCTGCTGGAGGAGCAGCGGCCCGACCTGGTGGTGCTCTCGCCAGGCCCGGGGACACCCTCCGACTTCGCGACAGCCGCCACCCTGGCCGAGGCGGAACGGCTCGGCATCCCCGTGTTCGGGGTGTGCCTGGGCCTCCAGGGCCTGGTGGAGTACTTCGGCGGCCGCCTCGCCACGCTGCCCGCGCCCATCCACGGCAAGCGGTCCAGGATCTTGCGGACCACCACCGACTCGGTACTGCTCGACGGCCTGCCACCCGCCTTCGAGGCGGGCCGGTACCACTCGCTGTACGCGGTCCCCGAGCTGATGCCCGAGCCGCTGAAGGTCACGGCGACGACCGAGGAGGGCCGGGTGGCCATGGCGGTGGAGGCCCAGGACGGGGGCTTCGCCGCGGTGCAGTTCCACCCGGAGTCGATCCTCACCGTCGCCGGGCGCACCGGACGTACCGTCATCGCCAACGCGGTGACCCACCTGATGCGCCGCAACCCCCCGAGAGCCGGCCGATGAGCGCGCCCGCGCCCGCCGTCACCCCCGGCCGCCCCGGCGCGTGCCGCGCGCGGCGAGCGCCCCGCACGGCGCCGCCCGCGGCGCCGCCGGACGACGCGGACTCCCGGCACCGCGCACCCCGCGGGACCGATGAGCCAGCTCACCACCGCACCCCCGCGGTGCGATCCGTGTTCAGCGGGCCGGCGGCCCGGGCCAGGACCTGGCCCGCGGTGCCCGGCCCCCACATCGTGGCGGCGGCGACCATGCCGACCCCATCCCACCTCTACCCGCAGGACGGACGCGCATGACCTCCAGGCACCTAGCCGTGTGCGTAGTAGGCGCGGGGCCGCGTGGCCTCTCCGTGCTTGAGCGCCTTTGCGCCGCCGCGCGTGACGCGGCCGGTGGCACCGGCACCCGGCTCCATGTCCATCTCGTCGACCCGCACCCGCCGGGCCCAGGCGGCGTCTGGCGCGTCGATCAGTCGCGGCAGCTGCTGATGAACACCGTGGCCGGTCAGATATCCCTGTTCACCGACGCCAGCGTGGATCTCCAGGGCCCACTGGAGCCAGGCCCCAGCCTCTACCAGTGGGCGCGGTCACTGCTCGCGCCCGGCGGCGAGGCCGACTGCGGCGCCGACGCCTACCGCGAGGCGACCCTGGCCGAGGCCAGGGAGCTGGGCCCCGACTCGTACCCCACCCGCGCCTTCTACGGCCAGTACCTGACGTGGGTCTTCCAGCGGGTGGTCGCCGGCGCCCCGGACTCGGTGACCGTCACCGTGCACGCCACCCGGGCCGTGGCACTCGACGACAAGGCGGCGGACCTGGGCGACGCCGCCCTCGGCACGCCGCGCCAGACCGTCACGCTGGAGAACGGCACCGTGCTGGAGGACCTGGACGCCGTCGTCCTCGCCCTCGGCCATCTGCCCGCCGACCCCAGCCCCGGAGAGCGGGCGCTGGCCGACCGCGCCGCCGCGCTCGGCCTCGGCTACATCGCGCCCGCCAACCCGGCCGATGTGGACCTCAGCGCCATCCAGCCGGGCCGGACGGTGTTGCTGCGCGGCCTCGGGCTCAACTTCTTCGACTACATGACGCTGCTGACGGCAGGCCGCGGCGGCACCTTCGCCCGCGAGGACGGCCGCCTGGTCTACCAGCCTTCGGGCCGCGAACCCGTGCTGGTCGCCGGGTCGCGGCGGGGCATCCCGTACCAGGCCAGAGGCGAGAACGAGAAGGGCCCGCACGGCAGGCACGAACCGCTGCTGCTCACCCCCGAGCGGATAGCCGCCCTGCACCGCAGGCCCGAGGACAAGCCCGGCGTGGACTTCCGCACCGACGTGTGGCCGCTGGTCGCCAAGGAAGCGGAAGCCGTCTACTACAGCACGCTGCTCACCTCCCAGGGCGGGCCCGCCGACGCCGAACGCTTCCTCAAGGAGTTCCTCGACCAGCCCTGGCACAGCGCCGGGGAGAGCGGGGTGCTCGACAGCTACGGCGTCGCCGCGGGCGACCGGTGGGACTGGGACGCCATCGCCTACCCCTACCGGGGCCAGGACTTCACCAGCCCCGCGCACTTCCAGAGCTGGCTGCTCGACCACCTGAGCGAGGACGTCGCCGACGCCCACCAGGGCAACGTCAGCGGCCCGCTGAAGGCCGCCCTCGACGTGCTGCGCGACCTGCGCAACGAGATCCGGCTCGTCGTGGACCACGCGGGGCTGCACGGCGACTCACACCGCGACGACCTCGACCGCTGGTACACCCCGCTCAACGCGTTCCTGTCCATCGGCCCGCCCGCCCGGCGCACCGAGGAGATGATGGCGCTCATCGAGGCCGGAGTGCTGCGCGTCGTCGGGCCCGACATGCGGATCGACACCGCCAGTGCCGAGGGTTGCTACACGGCCGCCTCCCCGCTGGTGCCGGGCTCCACCGTCCGGGCCACCTTCCTGATCGAGGCCAGGCTGCCCGACATCACCCTGCGCCGCACCGGTGACGGACTGCTGCGCTACCTGCGGGAGACCGGGCAGTGCCGCGCGCACCGCATCGCCAACCGCAGCGACGGCTGGTACGAGACCGACGGACTCGCCGTCACCGCCCGGCCGTTCAACGTCCTGGACACCGCCGACCGGCCGCACCCGCGCCGCTTCGCCTTCGGTGTGCCCACCGAATCCGTGCACTGGGTGACGGCCGCGGGCATCAGGCCGGGCGTCAACTCCGTGACCCTGACGGACTCCGACGCCATCGCCCTGGCGGCACTGGCGTGCGGCGCGCACGCGGCCGTGGAGCCCAAGCCCGACTTCACGGAGACCGCGGCGTAGGGCGCCTGCGAGTAAGGACCGACGAGATGACTGCCTTCCCCACGCAATCCCCGGCGCCGCAGGACACGGGCGCCCGCCCCGCCCTGCCACTGGACGCGGGACTGCTGTCCCCGGTCCGGGCCGCCACGCCCGTCGAAGCGGAGGTCGACGATCTGGCGTGGCTGCGCGCGATGGTCGAGGCGGAGGTCGCACTCGCCCGCGCCCAGGCGCGGCTGGGCACGGTACCGGTCGAAGCGGCCGAGGCCATCGCCGGCGCCGCCGCCGCTGCCGACCTGGACCTGGTGGCCCTGGCGCACGCCGCCCGGGAGACCGCCAACCCGGTCGTCGGCTTCGTGGCGGCGCTCACCGCCCAGGTCGCCGACCGGGACGCGGTCGCGGCGGAGTACGTCCACCGCGGCTCCACCAGCCAGGACGTGCTGGACACCGCCGCCATGCTCGTCACCCGCCGCGCCGTGCGGGTGACGCTGGACGCCCTCGGGCGGTGCGTCACCGCGCTGGAGCGGCTGGCACGCGAGCACCGGGACGTCCCGATGGCCGGACGCACGCTCGCCCTCCACGCGGTGCCCACCACGTTCGGGCTCAAGGCGGCCGGGTGGCTCGACCTGGTGCGCCAGGCCAGCCGCCGCCTGACGGCACTGGAGGCGGGTCTGCCGGTGCAACTCGGCGGCGCGGCGGGCACCCTGGCCGGATACCTGGAGTACGCGGGCCACGGCCAGACCGGCGACGGGCCCACCGAGGAGGCCGGGCGGTACGCCGAGCGGCTGACCGACGCCTACGCGGACGAACTCGGCCTGGCCGCCCCGCTGCTGCCATGGCATGTGCTGCGCACCCCGCTGGCCGACATCGCGGCGGCGACCTCGTTCCTCGCCGGAGCGCTCGGCAAGATCGCCGTCGATGTGCAGTCGCTGGCCCGTACCGAGGTCGGCGAGGTCAGCGAGCCCGGCGCCGCGGGGCGCGGCGCCTCGTCCGCGATGCCGCACAAGCGCAACCCGGTGCTCGCCACCCTCATCCGGTCGGCGGCGATGCAGTTGCCGCCGGTCGCCTCGGGCCTGTACGCGTGCATGCTCGCCGAAGACGAGCGCTCCGGCGGCGCCTGGCACGCGGAGTGGCAGCCGCTGCGGGAGTGCCTGCGGCTGGCGGGCGGCGCCGCGTACACGGCCGCCGAACTGCTGGAGGGCCTGGAGGTCCACCCGGAGCGGATGCGCGCCAACCTCGGCCTGACGGGTGGCCAGATCGTCTCCGAGCGGGTCTCGGCCGCCCTGACCCCCTTCCTCGGCAAGGCCGGGGCGAAGGCCCTGCTGACCGCCGCCTCGCTCACCGCCGCCGAACGCGGATGCCGGCTCGGTGACGTACTCGCGGAACTGCCCGACGTCACCGCCCATCTCGACAAGGAGGCCATCCAAGGGCTGCTCGACCCCGCCCGCTACACCGGGGCGGCGTCGGCTCTCACCGACCGGGCCCTGCGGGAGTCCGGCGGAGCACGACCGTCACACCGAGCCGGCTGAACGCCGGGCCTCAGAGGAGCACCGCACCATGACCCCCACGCAACACCGCCCATCCCGGCTGCCCTCGCTGACCGGTATGCGCTTCATCGCCGCTCTGATGGTGTTCGCCTTCCACGCCGCCTGGGAGCGGTTCTTCCGCGACGTGGACGTGCAGACCGATTTCGCCGATGTGGTGAACAAAGCCGGATGGATCGGCGTTTCGTTCTTCTTCGTACTGAGTGGCTTCGTGCTCGCCTGGTCGCGCCGCCCGGGTGACAGCGCGCCGAACTTCTGGCGCAGGCGCGTCGCCAAGATCTACCCCGGGCACTTCGTCACCGCGCTGGTGGCGTTCTGGCTCATCTCGCGCACCGACGGTCTGCTGGCCGCCGCGGGCACGGTCTCCATCGACGAGGCGATCCCCAACCTGCTGCTCATCCACGCCTGGTGGCCGCAGTTCGAGGTCTTCCTCAGCGCCAACGCGGTGAGCTGGTCACTCGCCTGCGAACTGTTCTTCTACCTGGCGTTCCCGGTGATCTGGATGGGCATCTCGCGCATCCGCGCCTCGCAGCTGTGGCTGTGGGCCGTGGGTGTCACCGCCGCGATCATCTGCATGCCGCTGGTCGCCGAGCTGATCACCGAAGAACCCGTCATGATGCTGCCCGACGGCACCGCCGGTCTGAAGCAGTACTGGTTCGTGTACATCTTCCCGCCGGTCCGCGCCCTGGAGTTCGTCCTCGGCATGCTGCTCGCCCGCGTCGTCGCCGAGGGCAAGTGGGTGCGGATGCCCCTCATCGCCCCGATCGCGCTGTTCGGTGCCGGCTACTACCTGGCCTCGCAGGAACTGCCGTACCTCTACAGCCTCGTCGCCGCCACGATCATCCCGATCGCCCTGCTGATCCCGGCCGCCGCCGACGCCGACGTGCGCGGCAAGGGCAGCTGGTTCGCCAGCAAGCCGATGATCTGGCTCGGGGAGCGTTCCTTCGCCTTCTACCTCGTGCATCTGCTGGTGCTCATCTACGGGCACGACTGGCTCGGCCGGGGCAAGAACTGGTCGACCACCGAGGCCGTGTTCGTCATCCTCGGCTTCCTCGTCGTGAGCGTGGCACTGTCCGCCGTGCTCTACGAGCTGGTGGAGAAGCCCGGCACCCGCTACCTCGGCGGCTCCCGGCCGCGGACCGGCGCCGGGCCCGGAACGGCGGCCGGAGGCAAGGACGCCGCCGGTCCCGCCGCCGAGACCCCGGACGCGTCCGGGGACCGGGTCACCAGCAAGACCTGAGCCGCCGGCGCGGCCACGCGAGAAGCGGCGTACCCACGAGCAGTACGGGTACGCCGCTTCGGCGTTGCCCGCCGCGTCACACGCGCCCGGCACCGGGCTGAGCAGGGCCCCGCCAGGGGCGCGGGGAACCGCGCGACCGGCCACAACACCCCCGCGGTCCGCGACGCACAGGCAGACGCACGGACAGGGGCTCCCCGCTACCGGGCCGCGAGGCCCAGAGGGGGAGTAGCCCTGGCGCAGCGCAGGGGTGTGCCCAGCTAGGGGCGCGGGGAACTGCGCGATCAGCCACAACACACCCGCGGTCCGCGACGCACGGACAGCCGCACAGACAGGGGCTCCCCGCTCCGGGCCGCCAGGCCCACCCGCCGGACACGGCCTACGCCGCCCGGGACACCAGGGTCAGATACACCGTGACGACATGCTCGCCCTTGTCGGTGTCCACCTCACCGCGCAGTTCCACCACGTCATTGCCTGCCAGTGCCTTGATGCCGTCGACATGCACCACCACCGTGAGCCGGTCGCCCGCGAGAATGGGGCGGCTGTACTCGAAACTCTGGTCGCGGTGGACCACCCGGTCGTAGTCCAGGCCGAGTTCGGGATCGTGCACGACCTGGTCGGTGGCGCGCTGGGCCAGCGTGAAGATGAACGTCGGCGGGGCGATCACATCGGCGTGCCCGTGGGCCCTCGCCGCTTCCGGGTCGGTAAAGACGGGGTTATCGTCCCCCACGGCCGCCGCGAACTCGCGGATCTTCTCGCGTCCCACCTCATAAGGCGCAGTGGGCGGATAAACCCGTCCGACGTAAGAGGTGTCGAGAGGCATGCGTGCTCCTAGCGGAAGAAAAGGGAAGGCAGGCGGGACGGGGTTCCTGGCGCCATCGTCGGGAACGTGATCGACAGTACACACAGGGGCGCTGGGTGACGAGGTCCCGCCAGGCCCTGCCACCGCCCGCGAACGGCGAACTGCCCCCGCCGCCTGGGACTTTACGGCTGAACGCGGACGGCGTGACCAGTCGGGCCGTATTCTCTCACGGTCGTACGGGAAAGGCCCAGGAAAGGCGGGCCGCACCAGCTCCCCGCCTTTCCAGCCGGTGTGCCGGATGTTCCCGCATTCACCGCCGCGCGGTCCGTGAGCGGAACGCGGCCCGTAAATCACCCGGTTCGCGTTTCCTGTCCGGAAGGGAGAATTCCCGCTGGAATCCATCCGCCGCTCAACCGGAGTGCACGCGACAGCGGTGACGATGGCGATCCGCTGGCCGGAAAGGGCCCGTGGCCCCGTACGGTGAGCGGGAGGAGCAGCGAACCGGGATCGGTGGGGCGGCCACTGACGATCCGTGGGAGAACCGCCGGAGCGGGCACGGCACTCTGTACGGTGTGTCCTCACTTCGCCCTCCGACCCCCTACGTCCCACTCGCCGGACACATGATCGTCTGCGGCGACGACGCCCTGGCGCACCGGCTCGCCACCGAGCTGCGCGGGGTCTACCGGCAACGGGTCACGCTCCACGGGCGACCATCCGCCGCACGCCGTCCACCTCGCCCTGCTCGACCTGTTCGCCATCGGTGACCCGGCGATCGGCGAGAGCGCCAGTCGCCAGGTGATGCAACTGCTGTCCGGATTGATCGGGTTGCTGCTGCTGCCGGTGATGGTCGCCGCCGTACTGGAGGCGCTCGGCACCTTCCGTACCGCCTCGGCCCTCCGCCGCCCGCCCCGCGGCCTGTCCGGCCACGTCGTGCTGCTCGGCCTGGGGAAGATCGGCACCCGGGGAGCGCGCGGCGGACCTGAGCGCTGCCGGCCACGCCGGCGGGGGAGCCGACGGGGAGGCGCCCGCCGCGCGCCTGGTCCGGGAACTGGGCCCGGCCTGCGCGCTGCGCGCGGAGGACCGGGTCCTCGTGGTCGCCACCCGCAGGGGCCTGGCCGAACTCCTGGACCGCGCCCCGGCAGGTGCGGCGCGCGCCACGGTGTCGTGAGCCGGGAGCCAGCAGCTGAGGCCGGGAGCCGGGCACGGGGCCGGGCGGAGCTCGGCGAGGTGTGGCTGATGTGACGCGTGTGACGCGTGTGAGGGCTGGGTATCCGGGACGGACGCCTTCCTGGTGACGCGGAAGAACGATAGGTTGCGTGACCTATGGAACTGGAGTTGCGTCACCTGCGGACCCTGGTGGCGATCGCCGACGCGGGAAGTCTGACCAGGGCCGCCGCCTCGCTGATGCTCTCCCAGCCGGCGGTGTCCACCCAGCTCAAGCGCATCGAGGCGGCGCTCGGCCAGCCCGTCTTCCTGCGGGAGGTCACGGGGGTGCGGCCGACCCGCTTCGGCGACGAGGTGCTGTCCCACGCCCGTAGCGCGGTCGCCAGCGCCGACCGCATCAGGGAGACCCGGCTCAGCGCGGCGAGCGAGGCGGAAACGGTGCGGCTGGGCGGATCGCCGGGGCCGGTGTTCTCGCATCTGGCGACGCGGCTCTCCGCTCTGGTCGAAGCGCCGGTGGCCTCGCACCAGTTCCCCTACGCGGCCTGGGCGCTGGACCGCCTGGCCAACGACCAGCTCGACGTCGCAGCCGTCACCGATGTGTCCGGCTACGAGTCCAAGCCGCAGGCCGGTGTCGTCCACGCGGTCATCGGCGTCGAGCCCGCCCTGGTGCTGCTTCCCGTAGGGCACAAGCTGGCGCACCAGGACCGGGTGGACCTCACCGACCTGGCCGACGAGAGCTGGACGATGCCGCCTCTCGAACGGGACGGCGGAGACCGCGCCGCGTTCATCGCCACCTGCCTGGCCGCCGGGTTCACGCCCCGTATCGACCACGACATCACGGACGCGGGGACCGCCTTCGACCTGGTGATCCAGGGTGCGGCCATCGCACTCGCGCAGGGCGGGGTGCGGATGCGCGAGGGGACGACGGCCAAACGGCTGACGGGTGACCCCATCCGCGTACGGCACGTGCTGGCCTGGCGCGATCCCGGCCGTCTCACCGGTCGCCAGGAAGCGATGATCTCCGCGGCCAAGGCCGGTTTCGCCGCGCGGCGGCTCGCCGCCGACCTGGAGTAGGCGGCACGGCGAACCGACGCTGAGCGGCCAACGGAACCCGCCTGGTGAGCGGGACCGAGCGGGCGAAACCGGCCTGGGCCGCCGAGCGGGCCGCCGCTGGCACCGGCCCTGACGGTGCGGCTGGAGTGGCGCTGGACTGGAGCCGCGCCGGTGTGGCGGGCGCGGGCGGGAGGCAGGCGTAGCGCGGGCGCGCGGCGCGGCGGCCCAGCGGGAACGCGGGCGGACGGCGGGTCACGGCGGGCCGTGCACCGCCCCTGGGCCCAACAACCGGCAACCGTGAGGTCACGGCTGCCGGCTGCTGGAGTCTTGCGTGGGGGGTGGCTACCAGTCGCAGAGCCCCGCGACCGCACCGGGTTACCGCTCCCCAAGAGCTGACGGCTTGCGAACAACCCGGCCGCGTCTTCACTATCCCCCGCCCGCTCGCGTCGCCACCAATGCCAAAAGCCCATAACGTCAGGTGTTATGGATGGCGGAGCTGGGCAGCCGACACAGGGCCGTCCGGGTGCGGCCGTCCGGCGGGCGCGTCTGCCCCGCTGCCCACGGCACGCGGTGACCTGGAGGAATACGGTGTGCCCGGGGCCCGTTACGGTGGCGGGGTAGCCGGACCGGAAGCAACAGCCAACAGTGGGAAGCAGGTAGTCGCAGATGAGCACGGTGGAACTCACCAAGGACAACTTCGACGAGGTCGTCTCCGGGAATGGGTTCGTCCTGATCGACTTCTGGGCTTCCTGGTGCGGCCCATGCCGCACGTTCGCCCCGGTGTACGAGAAGGCCGCCGAGAAGCACGACGATCTTGTCTTCGCCAAGGTGGACACCGAGGCGCAGCCCGAGCTGGCCGCCGCCTTCGAGATCCAGTCGATCCCGACCCTGATGATCGTGCGCGACAACATCGCGGTGTTCTCCCAGCCCGGCGCGCTGCCCGCGGCGGCCCTTGAGGACGTCATCGGCCAGGCCCGGGGCCTGGACATGGAAGAGGTGCGCGCCTCTGTCGCCGAAGCCGCGGCCAAGGAGCAGGGCGAACGTGGCTGAACTGCTGCTGATCCGGCACGGCGAGACGGAGTGGAGCCGGTCCGGCCGGCACACGAGCTGGACGGACCTGCCGCTCACCGAGCGCGGTGTGGAGCAGGCTCGCGCGCTCCGTCCGCTGCTGGAAAGCAGTGACTTCGGGCTGGTCCTGGTCAGCCCGCTGGAGCGGGCCAGGGAGACGGCGCGGCTGGCCGGTCTGCTCGACCGCGCCGAGACCGAGCCCGGGCTGCGGGAGTGGGACTACGGCGGCTACGAGGGCATCACCTCCGCCGACATCCACCGCACCCGGCCGGACTGGTCGCTGTGGACCGACGGAGTGACGCCCGGCAGCCCCGAACACCCGGGGGAGAGCCCCGAAGAGGTCGGCGCCCGCGCCGACAAGGTGCTCGCGCGCCTCGCCCCGCTGCTGGACGGCCGAGCGGGCGCCGGTGCCCGCGCCGGTGCGGACGCTGGACCGGGCGCTGCGGCGGGCGATGTGGTGCTGGTCGCGCACTCGCACTTCCTGCGCGTCCTGGCAGCGCGACGGCTCGGGCTGCCGCCGTCGGCCGGTGCCCTCTTCCGGCTGGACACGGCCTCCGTGAGCCGGATCGGCATCGAGCACGGCCGCCCGGTCATCACCGCGTGGAACGTCCCCCCGACTGCCGCGTAGGCCGGGGGGCCCGCGGCGCGGCGCGGCGTGACCGACGGCGTTCCGATCGATGGCGTGGTGAGGGGGCGTCGTGACGGGCGTCGTGAAGGGGCGTCGCGAGGGGTGGCGCTGTGATGGGTGACGCCGTGGCGGATGGCGTGGTGATGGCCGGGGCTCTGGCGGTGCGGCTACGGTCCTGAGCGGCGGCGCCCGTCCCGATCCGCCCCGATCCGTCCCGGCAGCAATCCTCATTGCCATTTCCGGGACAAGCGCGGTGCAATGGCCGAGTGAACCACTCACCCGCCATCGCCCGGGCCCTGACCGAGACCGGCCCCCGCCTCAAGCGCCTGCGCGTCGAGCGCGGCGTCACGCTGGCCGCGCTGGCCGAGGCCACCGGCATCTCCAAGAGCACCCTGTCCCGCCTGGAGTCCGGCCAGCGCCGCCCCAGCCTGGAACTCCTGCTGCCCATCTCCCAGGCCCACCAGGTGCCGCTGGACGAACTGGTCGGCGCGCCGGAGGTGGGCGATCCCCGGGTCCGCCTCACGCCCATGCGGTTGCACGGCAACTCCGTGGTGCCCCTGACCCGGCAGCCAGGGCCGCTCCAGACCTTCAAAATGGTCCTCCCGGCCACGCGGAGCACACCGGATCTCTGCACCCACGAGGGCTACGAATGGCTCTACGTCCTGTCCGGACGCCTGCGGCTGCGGCTGGCCGACCACGACCTGGTCATGGGCCCTGGGGAAGCCGCGGAATTCGACACCCGGCTGCCCCACTGGTTCGGCAGCACCGGTGAGGGCTCCGTCGAAGTCCTCAGCCTCTTCGGCCGCCAGGGCGAACGCATGCACGTCCGCGCCGCGCCCCGTTCCCGCCGTGACCAGCGACCACCGGCGGAGGAGGAGGCCGGGTAGCCGACGCGAGCGGTCCAGCGGCCCGCGGCGCGGCGTGCCCGCCCCGACCGGCCGCTGGGTTCTGGTGCCGTGCCGCAGCGCGGTGTTCAGTCCTGCCCGGCCGCCGGACCCGTCTCCTCCAGGCGCTGGAGCAGCCCCCAGGTGAACTCGGCGACGTAGTGCGCGCGAAAGCCCGGGGCGCCCGGCGCGCCGGGTCCGGCCGGGGCGCTGAACGCCAGCCGCCAGCGGGTGGGAGCCGTGCCCTCCATGGGCCGCGCCGGAGCGAACGCGCGGGCCACCTCGTCCACCGTGCACGACCACGGCACCAGGTCCAGCGCCGTACGCAGGACGGGGCCCTGCGCGTGCGGCGCGCGCACCAGCCACTCGTTCCACACGCTGCCGCCCGGCCCCGTCAGCACCTCGAACCGCAGCTCCGGCCACAGCGGCACCGGCCAGCTCAGCGCCTCGCAGGCCAGATCCCCGACGCGCCGTGCGGCCACGGACTCGGCGGGCCCAAGCACCGAGCGGTAGCGGCGTACGGCGCCGTGCCGGCTCGGGGAGCGCACCATCGCCTGCCACCGGCGGTTGGCCTCGCGCAGGTCGGCCCGCCCCACGCCCAGCTCGCGCAGCGCGTCCTCGACTCTTCCCGGCTGGTGGTCGGCCATTCTGCGCAGGAGGACGAGCTGGAAGTGCAGCAGCCCGAAGGCGGGGCCGAGCCTGGCGGGCGCGCCGAGACCGGAGTCGGCGAACGCGTCCGGGCGGGGGTCGGGGCCGGTCGGCTCGGTGGGGCCGGAGGGCGTGGGCGGGTCGGCCGGGCCGTCGGAGTCAGACGCGGAGCTCATGGCTCCCATCGTCGCGCACCCAGGGCGCCCCGGGCCGCCGGGTCCCGGGAAGGAAGAGCACCGAGTTGACGTACCTGCGGCGGCGCGGCGGCAGCGTTCGGCGCAGCAGCCCGTGGTCGGCGACGTGCTCCGTACGGGACTGGTGGGCGGCCAGGTCGAAGTCGTCCAGCGGCAACCACTGCCGCCCGGGCAGCACCCACCCCCGGTACGCGCAGCCGGACAGCAGCTCAAGGACGGGCGCCAGGGGCTGGATGCGGACCTCCAGCTCCACGAAGAGCGCGGGCCGGTCGCGGAGCAGGGTGCGCATGGCGCCCCGCAGCACGGCGAGTTCGCCGCCGTCCACGTCCACTTTCAGCAGCGTCACGTCCGTCAGCCGTAACTCGTCCAGGGTCAGGCAGCGCACGTCGAGGGCGGTGCCGTGCACGGAGCGCCGCACCAGCGACGACACGCCCCGGTCGCCGCGCCCGCCGGACGGCAGCCAGAGCGTGGCGGTTCCCGAGTGGTCGGCGGCGGCCGCCTGTACGACGCGTACGTTGGCGGGGGCGGTGGTCAGCAGGGCGCGGGCGAGGTGCGGTACGGGTTCGACCGTGACCACCCGCTCGGCCCGCCGGGCCAGCCGCCGTGACCACGGGCCGTACCAGCCGCCGACGTCCACCGCCGTGCCACCCGGTGGGCAGAAGTCGGCCAGCCGCCGCAGCTCCGGCTCGAAGCGCGGATAGAGCCGGGCGGCCGCCCCGGCGATGACACGGGGCGGGAGCAGAGGTCCGAGCCGGGCGGCGAGCGTCACGGGTGCGGCTCCCGGGCAGTGTCCGGAACGGCCGTTTCCGGGCCGGTACCGGAGACGTCCCCCGCTCCGTCGGCGGAGCCAGCCGGGCCCGCCGTGCCCGCCCCGTCGGCCGGTGGCTCGCTGCCCGGCTCCGCACCGGCAGCGCTCACATCGGCCGGTCCTTCACCGGCCGGTTTCTCGTCGGCCGGTTTCTCGTCGGCCGGGCCGAGCAGGGGCAGCAGCCTGCGGTGCTCGGCGTCGGAGACCTGCTCACCGGAGGACGGCAGCAGCTGGGGGATGCCGTCCACGATCGGGTAGCGGCGCCGCAGCCTCGGGTTGTAGAGCGCGTCCTCCGGCGTGAGGAGCGACAGCGGGCCCTTGTCGAGCGGGCAGGCGAGGATCTGGAGCAGTGGGTCATCGGGCTTCATGGCTCACGTCCCTTGTGAGTGGGGCTGTGGGTGGGTGGGTGGGCGTGGACGGATGGGACTGGGGGTGCCCGGCGGGTTCCGGCCCGGGGCGGGCCGGGGATTCCGGCGGCTGGCGGGCCGTGACACCGATCACCGGACCGGCCGCGAACTCGGCCGGTGGCTTGTCAGCGGGGCCGGTCCCGGGCCCGCCGCCCGCCTCCGGCTCCTGCTCCGTCGTGGGTGACGGCTCGTCATGCCGGGGCAGGGCCAGCAGCACACCGACGGCCAAGGCCGTACCGCCCAGCCGCAAAGCCAGCCGCACCGGCTCGTCCGGCAGCGGCTCCCCGAAGGCGACGGTGCCGCAGGCGACGGTGTAGACGCAGGTCACCGTGGTGCACACGGGCACGATCAGCGAAGCACGGCAGCGCTGGAGCGCGGTCTGCGACAGAACGAGCCCGGTGGCGCCCGTGAAGACCAGCAGATACGGATACGGCGACAACGCCAGGTCGCGGACCGCGCCGGCGATGTCGTCCGTGGTCAGCAGCCCGGACACGCCCTTGATCGCGAGCGAACTCACCCCGTACAGCAGCCCGACGGCGACCCCGTACTCGACGCCCGCCGTGGGCCTGCGGTGACGGCTGCGCACGCGGCGCCGTTCGCTGCGTCCGAAGAGCAGCAGCCCGGCGGCCAGCGAGGGCAGGCAGATGCCGAGCAGGGGCAGTGCGGGAGCGGTACGGCTGATGTCCTCCGAACTCCGGTGCAACGAGGCGACCACCATCAGCAGCGCCACCAGGATCACCGCCACACTCACCCGCTCGGCGCCGGTCGTACGCTCCCCGAGCACCACCGACGACAGCAGAACGAGCAGCACGAGGCCGGACACGAACAGGCCCTGCGCCGCAGCGATCGGCAAGGTGCGATAGACGGCCAACTGGGCCGCGAAACCCAGCGCGAGGGCGATCGAGCCACCGATCCACAGCGGACTGCCCAGCAGCAGCCGCAGCACCCGGGCGGGCCGTGCCGCGCTCAGCGGCGGCAGCGCGGACAGGGCACGCTTCTCCAGGACGAAGCCGGTGCTGTAGAGGACGTTGGCGAGCAGCGCGGCGGCCACACCCCACAGCACGGCTCTACACCCGCTTCGCGTGCGCCAGGAGGATGGAGGAGAGGGAGGGAGCCGCGCAGGCGACCCGGTCCAGCGGCCGCAGTGGACGCGGCACACCGTGGAACGGGGCGCCCGCCAGCCGCACGACCGCGAACCCGGAGGCGGTGAGGAACTCGCGGAGCGCCCGCGCGGTGTACAGCCGCAGATGGCCGACGACCTGGCTGCCCGGGCGGCCGTGCACGCCGCGCAGGCTCACCTCGGAGAAGACGGGCTGTACCCCGGCGAGGAGGAGGCCGCGGTTGTACCAGGCGGCGAGGTTGGGGGTGGAGAGCAGCAGATGCCCGCCCGGCCGCAGGACGCGGCGCAGCTCGTCGAGCGCGGCGTCCGGGTCCACCAGATGCTCGATCACCTCGCTGAACAGCACCGCGTCGGCGCTCGCCGACGCGAACGGCAGCCCGCCACCGGTCAGTTCGCCCCGCACCACGCCGGGCACCCGGGGCGCCGCGCGGCGCAGCGCGTCCTGCGACCAGTCCACGCCGATGAGCGTGTCGTGGCCGGGCGTCCTGTGCTGGTCGAGCACCCGGCGGACGATGGCCGCCGCCGAGCCGTCGCCGCAGCCGATGTCGAGCACGGTCGCCGGTGGCCCGCCGTCACGCGCGGGGCCCAGCGCGCGGGCGAGCATGACGGCCTGGCGGCGGCTGCGGTCGGCGCCGGAGGCGACGGGGACCGAGGGGTCCTCGTAGAAGTCGCGCAGCGAGGCGGGCGCGGAACCGGACTCGGCGGCGTGCGCGCCGGGAGCGGCGCCCCCGGAGCCATGGCGGTCGGCAGGGCCGGCAGGGCTGACGGGCGGGGCCTTGAACGTCATGGAGTGCCTCCGCTCGGCGAAGGGTCGGCGGGGGGTGCCGATGGGCCGGGCGGCGGCGAAGCCGGGGCCGGTGGCGCGGGCGGCGGCGTGCCTTCTTCGAGCGTGCCGGTGCCGGTGCCTTTGCCGGTGCCGGTGTCTGCGCCCGCGCTCGCGCTCGCGCGCGTGCCTGCCTCCCTGGCTGTGCCTGTGTCCGTGCCTGCGTCCGCGTTCGTGCCTGTGCCCGTGTTCGTGTCGGTTGGCGGTACGGGGACGGCGGTTGCCAGGGCTTCGGCGAACAGGGCGGCGAGCTTCGTGCCCGCCCCGTCGCCGAGCAGTTCGTGTGACCAGCGCAGCGTCAGATGCACCCGGCCCGCGATCGAGGCAGTGGTCACCGTCAGCCCGCGTGGCATCCGCGCCGGAGCGGAGAACCAGACGGCGGTGGCCCGCCCCGCGTCGCCGAAGTCCAGCGGGTAGGGGACCCGGCCGATGTTGCTGAGCAGCGTCGTGGACGTCCAGGGCGCTGCGAGTCGCCGCAGGCCGCGGGTCACGGCGGCGCGCAGCCCCACGGGCAGGACGGGCAGGGTGAGCACGGTGCCCGTCAGGCCCAGTTGAGCGCCGGGAACGGACTTGAGCGCACGGGTGCGTTCGGCGGTACGGCGCAGCAGGCGCGCCACGGCCCTCGGGTCGGGCTGGTCGGCTGTCAGCGCCTCGGCGTCGGTCCGCTCCTCCGGGCCGAAGCCGACGCTGACCAGGCGGGTGCCGTTGCCGATGGGCATCTCCCGGTCGCGCGTCCGGTCGTCGACGGGCATGGTGACCTGGACCGGGTACGTCGGGCGGCCGTGCTGCCGGTTCCAGCGGGCCACCATCAGGCAGGTGGCGACCAGGAGTTGGTCGTTGACGGTGTACGGGGCGGGGCCGCCGTCCGTACGCCGGGGCGGCCGTGGCGGTACGGGCAGCTCGGCGATCAGCATGCCGTTGCCGCCGCCGGAAGCGGCGCTGATGACGGCACCGCCGGTCGTGAGGGGGCTGCTGACGCCGGTGGCGCTGGGAGGCGCGCTCCCACCGGGGCCACCCCGCCGCGCGTCACCGGTCGCCGCCGCCCCGGCGGGCGGCGCGGCGGCGGTGTCGTGCGCGATGCGTACCGGGCGCGCGAACCAGGACCCGACGTCGGGGGGCGCGAGTTCCGTCTCGTCCGGCGCGGCGGCCGGGGCCCGGAGCGGGGCGGGGGCGGGGGAGTTGTCGACTCCGCCGTACAGCTCGGCGGCGGTCGCGAGGACGCGCAGACAGGCGGGCCCGTCCAGAGCGGTGTGGTTGATGGTGAGGAGGAGAGCCGTGGTCGCCGGGCCGGGGGCCTCCGCACGCGCGGGCGTGTCGCCCGGCTGGAGTGGCACGACGGCCAGCCGGACCGGCGGTGAGGCGTCGAGCGGGGGGCACTCGGCCAGGGCACGCGCGCGTGCCCTGTCGAGTGCGCCGGGCACGGCCGCCTCGAAGCTGACCGGGTCGACGTCGGGTCCCTCGGTCAGCTCCCACGCGTAGCGCCGCCGCCACCAGCGGCCGGGGGCCTCCCGTTGCAGGATGCGGGGATGGCGGCGCAGCGCCTCGTGGAAGGCGGCCCGCAGTCGTTCGGGGTCGGGCTTGCCCGGCAGGTGGACCTCGATGTGGACGGTCTCCGGCTCCTCGTCCGTAAGGCAGTGCCGGGAGACCTCATCGACGGTGGGGAAGGGGATACGGCGCACGGCGCGCGCCCGAGCGGCGCCTCGCGCCGCTCCCGTACCCCTGCCCGCCTCCGCCCTGGCGTCCGCCCCGGCCGCCTCCCGGGGAGCCTGGTCCTTCGGCCCCCCAGACGTGGACGGCGCGGACGGTTCGGACGCCGCGGGCGGTTCGGACGCTGCGGACGGTTCGTCCGGCGCGCTCGCCGCCCTGCGTACGGGCGGCACACTTCGTACAGTCGCTGTGCTTGGTGTGCTTGGCGCAGTGGACGTGGCTGGTCCGGGCACCTTCGTCTCGCCGGTTTCCGGAGCCGGTCCACCCTGGTCGAGCGTTGTCATCGGTCGTTGTCCTCCCCCGTGTGCTTCCGCCACCCGTCGCCCGGACCCGCGCCCGGGTCCCGCTCCGGGGCGGCCGGTCCGGCCGGTCCAGGCGGTCCGGCCGGGGGGCCGGCTGGTCGAGCCGGACCCGCCGGGCCGTCGGTGCCCACGACAGGCAGCGGTGTGGTGTGACCCTCGGCCGTCGGCCGGGGCTGTGCGCTGATGGTCCTGGCCGGACTCGGCTCCGTACCCGGCCCCGGCTCATCCGGTGCCCTGGACGGTCCGGGGGCGACGAACCCGACGCCAGTGGCTGTTCCGGGCGTCCCGTCCGGCTCCGGCTCTCCCGCCGTGCGCGGCGCTCGCGGCGGGACCGTGACGACCGCCGCTGTCAGGCCGACGATGGCCAGCAGCTGTGCCGCCTTGCTGAACGCGCCCTCGTCCATGGCGATCGGCTCTCCCGCTCCCGTGGCGGCGGCGATTCCCGCCCCTGCCATGGCCAATAGCGCTGTTGGCACGAGAAGTCCAGGCTGCCACCACGCGACGACGGCCAGCACCGGCACGACCACGGCGAGCGGCCCCGCCACCACCGCGACGACCACCGTCAGGGCGACCGCCCCGAGGACCCAGCCGGGCGCCGGGGGCACCAGCGGCTGCGCTTCCTCGGCGGGCGGGGCGCTCGCGCGGCGGCGTACGAGGGCGAGCAGTGCCAGCAGCAGGATGCCGCCCGCGCCGCCGATGAGCCCCGCGTCGTACGTCGTCGCGGGTTCGTACTCCAGCTTGACGGTGCCGCCTTCACCGGCCGGGATGAGGAAGCCCTGCTGCCAGCCGTCGATGCGCAGCGCGGTCAGCTCGCGGCCGTTGAGGGTGGCCTTCCAGCCCTCGTTCTCGTTCTCGTACGTCTGGAGGTAGGCGGCCTGCCCCTTGCCGACGCTGACGGAGCGGCTGTCGCCGCCCCAGTCCGTGGTCTTGAGCGTACGGACGTCCGTCCCGCTGGACGCGGACGACGCCTCGGTGCGGGGCAGCTGCGCGCCGCCCCTGGTCAGGGTGACATCGGTCAGTGCCAGCGGTCCCGCGTCACCGGCTTCGACCGTGTGCCGGCCGCTGTCCAGGTCGAGCGTGCCGTCCTCGGCCTCGTCGGCGCACAACTGGACGTTGACGGGGCGGCGTTCGGTCAGGTCGCGGACGCGCCCCTCGGCCTTGGTCGCGTGCAGCGTGCCGTCCACGGCGAGCGCCGGGCCCGCGCCGCAGGGCAGCGAGAAGCGGTCCGCCGGATCGGGCGCGGGCGCGCGGAGGTCGTCGAGCGCCGGTATGTAGACCTCGCTGAGCCCGACGGGCAGCTGCAACTGCTGGTCGGCGAGCGGGTTGTGGATGGTCAGCGGCTTCGTCTGGCTGATGGTGATGTCGAGCCGGTCGGTGGTGATGGGGTCGAAGCGGGCCTGGCCGTTGGCGTCCACCCCGGCCGTCGTGGCGCCGTCCGGCGAGCTGATGAGCACCTCCTCCGGGCGGGTGGACAGGCCACCGGCGGCGGCGAACACGATCTCGTCGATCCGCTGCTTGCCCGGCCAGCGCAGATGCAGCACCGGCCGGTCACCGGCGACCCACGCCGTGGTCAGGTCGCCGTCGACCAGGTTGCGCGGGCTGAGGGTGGTGCCGGTGTTGCTCGTGGAGTCGGCGGTCGCGGTGATCCGCTTCCGCTGTTCCGGGGCGATCCGGTCGAGCAGCCGGTCCAGTTCCTCGCCGGGCACGGCGAGTGCCTTCCCGGCGACCGTGTACTCCCCGGAGCTGCCCGTCGTGGTGAACTGCCGGTGCAGTCCCACCTCGGCGGAGGCCGGGGAGAGGCCGCCGGGGTCGCTGCCCCGGTGCAAGGAGACGACCTGGGTCGGGGCGTCGCCGCCCTGGGAGTCGGCGGGCAGTTCCAGCATCCGGGTGACCTGCACACCCGGCACGCTCACCTCGGAGAACCCGGCGCCGGAGAGACCGGGGCGGGGCTCCTGCGAGCCCGTCACCGTGATCTTGACCCACTTGGCGGCGCCCGCCGGTGCCTTGACCGTCTGCCGCGCGCCGTTCGGCTGCAGCGGGCTCTCGGCCGAGCCCCGGTCGGTCTCCACGCGTACCGATGTGGGCGCGGCGCGCGTTCCGTCGCCGGGCAGCGGGGTCAGGGCGATCGAGTCGGGCATCGTCACCGGCGCGTTGAACTCGGCGCGCAGCCACTGGCCGACCGGTTCGCCCGCGCTGCCCTCGGCCCACGCGGTGTCGGGGTTGCCGTCGAAGGCGTTCACCGGGTCGTACTGCGGCAGATGGAACAGCCAGTTGCCGCTGCTGGAGGCCGTCACCGACTTCGCGCCGCGCAGCACCGCCGTCGTCTGGTGCTCGGTGCCCTTCGTCGGCAGGATCTGCCGCGGCCCCCGGCCCTTGTCCTGCACGCTGTCGGAGTGGTTCCGCTCGTCGGCGGTGTAGGTGTAGGAGACGTTGGAGTTGACGAGGCCGAAGCGGGTGTCGGCGCGCCGCAGGCCGTCGGCGGCCAGCTGGAGCGGGGGCGTCCCGAGGCCGGGGTGGTTGTCTCCCGTGAGGACGGCGGGGCGGTCACGGAGCGCGGGGTCGGCGGACAGTTGCAGCAGCGCCTCGGGACCGCCGCTGACGACGGCGGTGTCGGAGACCGGCTTCACGGCGGCGCGGCCGGGCCGCTCCGTACCCACCGGCCGGTAGATCTCCACCGCGCGCTGGCGCGGGATGATGCCCTGCACCTGGACCGGGGTGTCGGCGGGGATGCGGCCGCTGGTCATCAGCGGACCGAAGGAAGCGGCCTTGCGGTAGCCGGACGCTTCCAGGGTGCGCTTGACGGTGTGCGGCGGCACGTAGCCGATCTGGTCGGGGTCGAGGTCGTTGCGTACGACGACGTCGTACAGACCGGCGCGCGCCAGGTAGTCCCGCAGCCCGGGCACCTGGCCGCCCGTCATGAGGGCCTGCTCCACGGCGTCCATCGCGCGGCGGGACCCCGGCGTGCCGAAGGGCACGTAGTCGCGCTGCGCCCACCGTGACTCGGCGAGCACGTCGAACGGCTGGTCGATGGGGTCGCCCCAGGTGTACAGGCCGTGCGAGGTGGCAGGGACGACCAGGGCGCGGCTGTCGGGGGAGCGTTCCTCCAGCCAGTCGGCGGCGTTCTCCCAGTGGCTGGGCAGCTTGTCGAAGGCGCCCCGCTGGAGCACCGTGCCGTTCAGATACGGCAAGGCCAGACCCGGCAGGATCAGCAGCGCGGCGATCGCGGGCACGTACCGGCGGCCCGGCACAGGCCGGATGCCGCGCCACCGCCAGCGTGAGGCGAAGGCGGTGAGGTGGGCGACACCGAAGGCGAGCGCGAGGGCGAGCCCCGGCTGGAACTTGTAGATGTTGCGGAACGGCTTCAGCCAGCCGTCCAGCCAGCCGCGTACGGTGCCGTCGAAGGGCGCGCCGAACGTCCCGCCGTACCCGGCGAGGGTGATGAGCGCGACGCTCAGCACGATCAGCAGCAGCCAGCGCCGCTCCGGCAGGTCGCGCCGGGCCAGCCCGGCGAGTCCCAGGGCGGCGGCTGCCGCGCTGCCGAGGACGGCGAGGAGGTAGGTGGCCGCGGTCCAGCCGCCTGGCAGCCAGGGGTCGTTGAAGTTGAGGTAGGCGACCCAGTTGCCCGCGCCGCGCAGCAGCTCCGTCGCGGACATGGTGCTCGTGGTGGTGTTCGCCTGCTCGATGTACGGCATGAAGTCCTCGCCGTACACGCCGAGCAGCAGCAGCGGTACCACCCACCACGCGGTCGCGAGGATCACGCCAGGCAGCCACCAGGCCAGCAGCGCCCGCTGCCGCCGTCCGGCGGGGCGGCTCAGCAGATACAGCCCTACGGGGAGCAGCGAGGCGAGGGTGGACGCCGCGTTGACGCCGCCCATGAAGGGGATCAGCAGCGCGGAGCGTGCCGCGGCGACCCGGGCCGCCACGTGCGGATTGGTCAGCGGGAGCAGCACCCAGGGCAGCATCGCGCCGGGCAGCGCGGCGGCGGAGGTAGAGCCGACGACGATGGTGAACGTGGGCCACAGCGCGTACGCGGTGGCGGCGAGCAGCCGGGTCGCTGACGTGCCGACCCGCAGCCGCTCCGTCAGCCGCAGCGCGCCCCAGAAGGCGACGGTGATGATGATCGAGAGCCACAGCCGCTCGGCGAGCCACACCGGGAGGTGGACGAGGTCGGCGAGCGCGTAGTAGGGCAGCATCGGGAACGCGTAGCCGATGTACTGGTCGGCGATGCCGCCGAAGCCCGCCTGGTCGTGCCAGAGGCTGCCGAGGTCGCTGAGGAAGCCGAACGGGTCGGTGGCCACGGCCAGTTTGGTGTCGAACGTCATCTTGCCCGGCGACGGCGCGAGGAACGCCACGAAGAGCAGCGCCCAGAACCCGAACAGCCACCGTCTGCCGCGTGGCCGTTCGGGTGCGGGGTCTGCCTCGGGGCCGGCCGCCCTCCCTCCGGAGTGCGGGGCCCCTGGCGCCGCGGGGGTCAGGGAGAGCGTGGTGTCAGCCATGACTGCCTCCTGCGGCTCGGTACGGCTTGCGGCGGATGGTCTCTGACGTGCTGGTCTTTGCCCTGCTGGTCTTCGCGGTGCTGGTCTCTGACGTGCTGGTCTCTGCCGTGCTCCGGGCCGGTGCCCTGGCGCTGCGCCGAGGGGGTGGACCTGGCCGGGCGTAGGGCCCGTCGTACGGGAATGGCGGGTACGGCCGACAGGGCGGTAAGGGGCGCGGGCCGCTGTTCATGGGCGCCGCCGCAGCACCAGCAGCAGGTTCCACGTGATCACCTCGCGCAGCCCGGGGACCCGGGTGACGGCCCCGGCGAGGAAGGGCCAGTAGCGCGAGCGCGCGGAGAGCACCGTGACGTCGTCCCGTTCTCTGACGTGGCGCAGGGTGGGGCCGATGTGCAGGGCGAACAGGTTCTCGCCGAGGGTGTGTTTGGCGTGGTGCCCGGTGCGCCGCAGATAGCGGGCGCGGGCCCGGTCGGCGCCGAGGTAGTGCCAGGGGGCGGTCTCGTGCCCGCCCCAGGGGGAGAGCCAGTTGGTGAACGAGACGTAGATCAGCCCGCCGGGCCTGGTGACCCGGACCATCTCGCTGAGGAAGGTGTACGGGTCCGCCACGTGTTCCAGCACGTTGGAGGAGAAGCAGACGTCGGCGACGCCGTCGGCGAGCGGCAGCAGGTAGCCGTCGGCGACGACCGAGCCGGACGGTGCGCGGCCCCGCGCGCCCAGCTCGCCGGAGTCGGGCTCGAAGAGGTAGCTGCGGGCACCCCGGCGCCGGAACTCCTCGGTGAAGTGCCCGCTGCCGCCGCCGACATCGACGACCAGCTTCCCCGGCAGCCGCTCGTACCGCTCGACCTGGGACGCGGCGTCCCGAGCGAGCAGCGAGTAGCAGTGTTCGGGGTCGGTCTGCTCGCGGAGGAAGGCACGGAAGAGGGCTACCGACCGACGGAGGGAGGGGTCCCGCACAGCTGCGTCACCGCCCCGGAAGGTGGGTGACGGGGGAGATCCCGGAGGAGCGTGCGGCGGAGCCGTCGGGCGGGGCGGCGCGCGGTCCGCTGACCGGCCGCGCGTCGCCGTCCGCACTGGCGGCGGTGGTGCGGTCGTCCGCCTGGCGTGGTCCGCCGGTGTCCGCGGGGCCGGGGCCGTGCGCCAGGTACGCCTCGGCGGCGACGGCCCGGAAGCGGTTGACCGTGGAGCTCCAGCGGAAGCGGGTGGCGCGCGCCTCGGCCGCCCGGCCGAGCTCCGTGCGGCGCTCCGTGCTGAGCGCGAGGGTGCACCAGGCCGCGGCGAACGAGCTCTCGCCCTGGGCCAGGACGCCGGTGACGCCGTTGTCCACGGAGTCCCGCAGGCCGGGTATGTCGAAGCCGACGGCGGGCGTCGCACGGGCGGCGGCCTCCATGACCACCAGGCCCCAGCCCTCGACGAGCGAGGGATGCAGCAGCAGCCACGCCTGGCACAGCAGCCGGTGCTTGGCCTCTTCCGAGATCCGCCCGGTGAAGATCACGTCTGGTCCGGCCATGGCCTCAAGCGGGCCGCGTTCGGGGCCGTCGCCGACGATGACGAGCCGGCCCCCGGTCACCGGTCTCACGCGTTCCCACAGCCGCAGCAGCAGGTCGATGCGCTTGTACTCCACGAGTCTGCCCATGGCCAGGAACAGCGGTGTGCGGGACTTCGGCAGGAGTGGGGCGGGTTCCTCGACCCCGTTGTGCACCAGCCGGATGCGGTCACCGGCGACACCGAGGCTCCGGAGCGCGCCGGCTGTGGAACCGGAGACGGCGACCATGAGGTTGCCCCGGCCGGTCCCGGCGAGGGCCCAGTGTTCGAGCCGCGCGCCCAGCCTGGCGGCGGGCCCGGGGAAACGCATGCGCCACAGGTCGGTGTGGACGTGGTTGACCAGGCACAGGGTGGGCCCCCGGTGCCACAACGGGGCCAGGTAGGGCATGCCGTTGCAGACCTCGACCAGCAGGTCGCAGCCGCCGATCTGCCGGGCGAAGGCGCGGGGGGCGCGCAGGAAGTGACCCGCGTCGCCGCCCGCTGACACCACCCGGTAGCCGCGGCTGGCCACGGGTCCGCCGCACAGCAGGGTCACCTCGTGGCCCTGCGCGGTCAGCCCCTCGGCGATCCGGTCCACGAGCAGCTCGGAGCCGCCCGCCGCCGGGTTGCCGAGGTCGCGGCGGGCGAGGAAGACGATCCGGCGGGGCACGGGCCCCGCCTGCCGCACCGCCGCACCGGGTGGTGCGGCGGTGCGGGGGCGCGGCACACCGGTGGTGCGGCTCGCGGGGGAGGCCGCGAGGGATGGTGTGCCGGGCACGGCTGCCGCCGCGAGCGGCAAGGCCGCCGTGCCATAGGTGCCGTAGGCCTCGTACACCTCGTGAGCCTCATCTGCGTGGCGAGTGACCGGCGCTCCGGGTGGTTCGTACGCCATGGGTACCTCGTACGCGGCATGCGAGCTGGAAGGGACAGGGGTGTCGTGGGCGGCGTGAGGGACCTGCGCGGTGCGCGAGCCGTATGCGTCGTATGGCGCGTCCGGCGTGGAAGCCGGGTGGGGGCGCGCTGCGTGCGGTCGTACGTGCTGGGGCATGGGCGCTCCAACTCGTCTCGGGGAAAGGAGCTGTGTGGGGAGTCGTCGTGCGGGCCGGTGGTGCGCGTGCGGAGCGATTCTTCGGGGTGGTACGCGTCACAAGGACACGGTGTTGGCCCGCTAGTTTTCGCTGCCGGGTTCCTGGCGGCTACTCACCGAAGTGACAATTTCCGCCGCAATTTCAACTGACGGCTCGTCACTTCACTCACCTTTCGTCAACACGAGTCCTTCCGCGCACCACCAGCAACACTCCGGTTACCGTGAGTACGGCTCCGAGCGCGCCACCGGCGATCGGCGCGACCTCTCCGACGAGCCGGAGTTTCTTCCCGTCGTCCTTGGCCAGGTCCACCTGAGTGCGCTGGGTGGCGTCGGTGAACTCGATCCCCTTGCCGTGCAGCAGGGTCACCTTGTCGCTCTCGCCACCGGGCGCCCGCAGCGCGAGGCGGGGCGAGATCTTCGCGTTGATGATGCGCCCCGTACGGCGGTCGGCGACCAGCTCGATGCCCGCGTTGGAGTACCACTCCTCGGCGATCACCTGTCCCGACTTCGGGCGGTCCACCAGGCGCCCCGGCACCTGCCTGGTGCCGACCTCGGTGGCCTTCACCGTGCCCGTGAAGCGGTATCCCTCATGGCCCTGGATCTTCTGCGTACCGGCGTAGCGGAGGGGCACCGCCGCGCCCAGGGTGCTGTCCCACCAGCGGTAACCCCGCTTCTTCACGTCGAAGGGGAACTTCAGGTAGGCGTCGCCCTGGAACCGTCCAGGGGACTCGTCGCAGCAGTGCACGGGCTTGTTCGTACGGCGGTCGGTGACCCAGCGCTCCGTCGTCCACTGGAGCGACTTGCGCGGGTCCTTCAAGGGCAGCGTGCCCGGGGTGTCGATGGTCGTGGACACATCCCAGATGGCCTTGCCGCTGCGCTCGCTGTCCTCGACGTCGCCGAGCACCCGCCGGGTGATGGTGAGTTTCTGGTCGCGCTTGACCTTCACGGCTCCCGCGTCGAAGTAGTTTCCCTTGCCGGTGAAGACGGTGGTCACATTGACGTCGGTGGGCGTGCGCTTGGCTCGTGGCTCGACATACCAAGCCAGTAGTGGTGCCAGGACCAGCAGAAAGACGCCGAATCCCAGAATGATCAATGACAGAGGAGAGGTGGAACGGCGCATGGCAGTGCACTCCTGGGGAGGATGGGTCTCAGAGTGGTGCACGTCCTCGCGGCCGGGCCGTGGGGGCCCGCGCCGCCGGGTCCCGTCGTGCCGAGGGTCCCTGGGCCGGGAACCGTAAACGCAGGGTTGACTAAGTGTCAATGCTGATTACATGCTGGTGAACCAGCGGACCGGGCCGGTGCGCGGCTAGATGGAAGGGGCTCACCCCGCCATGCCCAGATTGCTCGCCGCCGCTTTGACCTGTGTGTTCGCCGCGGCCCTCGCCGTAGGTGCCGCGCTGGGCATCGTCGCCCTCCTGGGCGCCACGCCCGACCAGCCAAACGTTCCCCTGGTGACCTTCCCCTCGGCTTCAGCGGGGGAGCGATAGAGGTGCCCGCGCTCCGTCAGGCCTGGGCCGACGTCCCGCGCGTTCGCGTACGGCAGTTCGCCGACCTGGCACTGGCCGAGACCCCCGCTCTCGCCGACGACATCCTGCGGGAGATCCGCCGCGAGTACCCCAACCTGCTGCTGATCCCCGACGAGAACGGAGAGCCGCGAGCGCTCGTCGGCATCCGGCGCGCGCTGGAGCACTTCGTCCGCCACATGGCACACGGCCCCAGCCACAACGGCGACCACGCCCAGGTCTTCCAGGAATTCGGCCGGGGCCAGGTCCTGCACGGCCGCAACCTGGACTCACTCCAGGCCATGTACCGGCTCGGCGTCCGGCTGGCCTGGCGCCGCCTCGCCGAGATCGGCCAGCAGGTCCAGATCCCGGCACCCGCGATGTACGAGCTCGCCGAGGCGGGTTTCCAGTACCTCGACGGGCTCGTCGCCGAGTCCATGCGCGGCTACGCCGAGGCCGCGGCCCGGCAGGCCGGTGAACGGCTGCGGCTCCAGCGCCGCCTGCTTGACCTGCTGCTCACCGAAGCGCACCGGCCCTCCAGCGAGGTGCTCGCCGAGCGCGCGGCGCGCATCGGCTGGCCCCTGCCCGAAACCGTCGCCGTCGGCGTGCTGCTGCCTCCCTCGAAGGACGCGGTGGCGCCCGCCCTGGGCAAACGCGTCCTGCTCGACATGGAGAGCGAGCAGCCCCGGATCGTCGTCCCCGACCCCGACGCGGCCGGGCGCCCGGAGCTGCTGCGGCGGGCGATGGCGGGCTGGTCGGGCGCGCTCGGCCCGCCCGTGCCGCTCGCCGACGCCGCCAAGTCGCTGCGCTGGGCGGTGACGGCGGTACGGCTGATGGAACGCGGTCTGCTGCCCGGTGGCGAGGTGCTGCACTGCACCGAGCACACCGAGGCGCTGGTGCTGCTGCCCCCCGAAGAGCTGATCGAGGACCTGGCCAGGCGCCGTCTGGCGCCGCTGGCGCACTGCGGCCCGGTGCACGCGCGCCGTCTCGCCGAGACGCTGCTCGCCTGGCTGGAGACGCGCGGCGGAGCGCCGGAGGTGGCGGCCAGGCTGGGGGTCCATCCGCAGACGGTGCGCTACCGGCTGCGCCAGATCCGCGAACTGTGGGGCGACGAGGTGGACGACCCGGACAGCCGCTTCGAGCTGGAGCTGGTGCTGCGCGCCCGCCGGTTGCGCGGTGAGATGGCGCCGTACCAGCAGTGAGCGGCGGGCCGCACGGGAAGGTCGCGGGGCGAGGTCCGGGCCGGTGCCGGTGTCCGGACCTCGCCGGCCGCCGTGGCTCAGCTGAAGTCGAGGTCGCCCGTGCGCGTCCGCTTCAGCTCGAAGAACTGGGGGAAACCGGCGAGCAGCCGGGCGCCGTCGAAGACGCGCACCGCTTCCTCGCCGCGCGGGATGGCGGTGAGCACGGGACCGAAGAAGGCGACGCCGTCGATGTGCAGCGTCGGCGTTCCGACGTCCTCGCCGACCGGGTCCATGCCCTCGTGGTGGCTCTTGCGCAGGGCGTCGTCGTATACGGTGCTGTCCGCCGCGTCCGCAAGGTCGGTGGGCAGCCCGGCCTCGGCCAGCGCCTCCTCGATCAGGGCGCGGCCGACCTCACGCTTGTCGTTGTGGATGCGGGTGCCAAGAGCGGTGTACAGCTCGCGCAGCACATCCTCGCCGTGCTGCTGCGCCGCGGCGACGCAGACCCGGACCGGGCCCCAGTTCCGCTCCATCGACTCCTTGTAGCGCTCGGGCAGGTCCTCCCTGCCCTCATTGAGCACGGACAGGCTCATCACCCGGAAACGAAGGTCAAGGTTCCGGTGCTGTTCGACCTCAAGAATCCAGCGTGAGGTGATCCAGGCGAAGGGGCAGGCGGGGTCGAAGTAGAAGTCAACGCTGTGGCGTATCGATTCATCGCTCATGGTGTGCATCCAACCACTCGGGGGACCCGGCTATTCCTGGGTTCCGGCCGCCTCGCCGAGCATGCGCCGCAGCAGGTCCCGCAGCGCCGTGCGCTCCTGCTCGGAGAGGCCCGCGAGCGGCTCCCGCGCGAAGCCGAGGGAGCCGCGCAGCTGGTCGGCGGTCTCCAGGCCGGCCTCGGTCGCGGCGGCGAGCTTGACGCGCCGGTCCGCCGGGTCGGGGCGGCGCTCGACGAGGCCGCGGGACGCGAGCCGGTCCACGATGCCGGTGACGTTGGACGGCTCGCACTTGAGGCACTTGGCGATCCGGCGCATGGGCAGTGGCCCGCGGGCGAGCAGCGCGAGGACCCGCGCCTGGGCGCCGGTGAGGGCGTGGCTGGCCGCCGCCCGCTCGTATTCCTCGTGGTAGCGGGCCACAACGGTGCCGATGAGCTCGACAACCTCAAGGGTCAGTGGATCGGTGCGAGGGGCCATACACGCCAGGATACCCACTTGCTTGACATCATTAAATATATAGGTGCATGGTTGTTTCACCTAGTGAAGTATTTGGAGGGCTAGCCGCATGTCTGTCACCCACCCGACCGGTCTCCCCGCCACCAGCCGCGCATGGCACCTCGTCGCCCGCCCGCACGGCTGGCCGAAGCCCGAGGACTTCGCCCTGCGCGAGGTGGCCGTCGCCGAGCCGAGCCCAGGGCAGATCCTGGTCAAGAACACGCACATGTCGGTCGACCCGTACATGCGCGGCCGGATGAACGACGTCAAGTCGTACGTGCCCCCCTTCCAGCTCGACCAGCCCATGGACGGCGGCGCGGTCGGCGTGGTCGTGGCCGTCGGCCCCGACACCCCCGGCTTCACCCTCGGCGACCACGTCCTGCACGGCCTCGGCTGGCGCGAGTACGCGGTGGTCGACGGGAAGAGCGCCGCCAAGGTGGACCCGGACCTCGCCCCGCTCACCGCGTACCTCGGAGTCCTCGGCATGACCGGGCTCACCGCGTACGCGGGCCTTCTCAGCGTCGCCTCGTTCAAGAAGGGCGACGCCGTCTTCGTCTCCGGCGCGGCGGGCGCCGTCGGCAGCGAGGTCGGCCAGATCGCCAGGCTCAAGGGCGCCTCCCGGGTCATCGGCAGCGCCGGTTCCGACGAAAAGGTGCGCGTCCTCCTCGACGAGTACGGCTTCGACGCGGCCTTCAACTACAAGAAGGGCCCGGTCGCCGAGCAGCTGAAGGAGGCCGCGCCCGACGGCATCGACGTCTACTTCGACAACGTCGGCGGCGAGCACCTTGAGGCCGCTCTCAGCTCCCTCAACGTGCACGGCCGTGTCACCGTCTGCGGAATGATCGCGCTGTACAACGAGACCGAGCCGTCCGCGGCGCCGCGCAACCTCCCGCTGATCATCGGCAAGCGGCTCCAGATCACGGGCATGCTCGTCTCGGACCACTTCGAGATGCGGCCCCAGTTCGTCGCCGAGGTCGGCAGCTGGATTCGCGACGGCCAGCTGCGCTACGACGAGACGATCGTCCCCGGCGTCGAGAAGGCCGTGGACGCGTTCCTCGGCATGCTGCGCGGCGAGAACACCGGAAAGATGATCGTGAGTCTCGCGGACTGACCATCCCCCTGTCCGCACGCCGCCGGGCGGTTACGCTCGGGGTCAGCGTGTCGCGGTCGTGGGCGCGAGCCGTGGCACCCAACAGGAGGATTCACTATGACTGTCCAGCCCGTTGACGTCATCTACACCGCGGTCGCCACCGCTGAGAACGGCCGCGACGGCCGGGTCGCCTCCGACGACGGCAAGCTCGACGTCGTCGTCAACCCGCCGAAGGAGATGGGCGGCAGCGGCGCGGGAACCAACCCCGAGCAGCTGTTCGCCGCCGGTTACAGCGCCTGCTTCCAGGGCGCGCTGGGTGTCGTGGCACGCAAGGAGAAGGCCGACATCTCCGGCTCCACCGTCACGGCCAAGGTCGGCATCGGCAAGACCCCCGACGGCGGCTTCGGCCTGAAGGTCGAGATCTCGGCCTCCATCCCGGCCGTGGACGCCGCCACCGCCAAGGACCTGCTGGAGAAGGCGCACCAGGTGTGCCCCTACTCCAACGCCACCCGAGGCAACATCGAGGTCTCCCTCTCCGTCGCCTGACCACGGCCGCCGCGCCGCCCGTTCACATACGGGCGGCGCGGCGCCGCTGTCCCCACAGGTGCCCCGTCAGGGGCGCGGGGAACCGCGCGCCCAGCCGCGACGCACTCGCGGTCCGCGACGCACGGACAGTGTCTCGTCTTCCGAGGCCGCCGGGCTCGGGGGGAAGCAGCCCTGGCGCAGCCAAGGGGTGTGCCCCGTCAGGGGCGCGGGGAACCGCGCGCCCAGCCCCGGCGCACCCGCGGTCCGCGACGCACGCACAGGGCTCCCCCGTACGAGCCGCCGGCGACGGCTTAGGCTGCGGGCCATGCGAGATCTTGCGGCGGGCTTCGGCTATCTGATCAACGGGCAGCGCTGGGTGGCCAGGCACGGGCGGTGGTGGGGCTTCGGCATGCTGCCCGCCCTGATCACCCTGATCGGCTACGTGGGCGCGCTCATCGCCCTCGGCTTCTGGACCGACGACGCCATCGCCTGGCTGACGCCCTTCGCCGACGACTGGGGCACCCCGTGGCTCGGCCTGTTCCGCGGCGCGCTCGCCGTGCTGTTCTTCGGCGGCTGCCTGCTGCTCGCCCTGCTCACCTTCACCGCCGTCACGCTGCTGGTCGGCCAGCCGTTCTACGAGTCGCTGTCGGAGGCGGTCGATCGCTCGGTGGACGGCGTGGCCCCGGAATCGGGACTGCCGCTCTGGCGCGAACTGCTCATCTCCGCGCGGGAGAGCAGCGCCGTCGTCGTACGGGTCGTCCTCTGGGGCACGCTGCTGTTCGCCGCGGGCTTCCTTCCCGTCATCGGCCAGACCGCGGTCCCCGCCCTGGGCTTCTGCGTCACCGGGTTCTTCCTCACCGAGGAGCTCGCCGCCGTCGCCCTCCAGCGCCGCCGCGTGTCACTCGCCGACCGGCTGCGGATGCTGCGCGCCCGCAAGCTGCTCGTCCTCGGCTTCGGCGTGCCGCTGGCGCTGCTGTTCCTCGTGCCGCTGGCCGCCGTGTTCGTGATGCCGGGCGCCGTCGCGGGGGCGACGCTGCTCGCCAGGGACCTGCTCGGTGAGGAGACCGCGACCGGGGATCACGCCCCCGGCGAGGCGGCGGCGGGACCGGCGACCGCGTAGGTCGACGGGTCGGCCACCGGGCGAGCGGCACGACGCCGCGTGGGCTGAACCGTAAGCCGCCTTGGGGCGCTACGAGGCCGACCGCCCCGCCGCGGTCACGCGGTGCTGCCGCGCCGGGTCACCGTCCGGTAGGCCATGTCGGCCAGCTTCTGCTGGCCCTCCTTGCTCGGGTGGAACCAGTCCCACTTGCTCAACTCGTCGCCTGTGAAGCGGTAGTCGTGCACGGCCTGGTCGTACCGGCACAGCGCGTCCTTGGCGCACTCGTCCTTCAGGACCGTGTTGTAGTCGAGCACCCGCTGATGCACCTGGCCGCGGCGGTCGTCGGACGCCGCGTCCATGGACTGCGCGTCCCGCAGCATCGACGGGCAGATCCCCAGCTTCCACACCTGCCGCCCCAGTGGGTTCTTGCGCCCTTCCGACCACAGCCGTTTCAGGTCGGGCACGCTCGCCACGTACACCTGCGTCTTGGGCAGCGCGCGGCGCAGTGCCGTCATTGAGGCGTGGAAGTCGGCGCGGAAGCCGTCGACCGACGTCATGGCGGAGACCGAGTTCTGGCAGGCGTCGTTGGCGCCGATCATCACGGTCACCAGCTCCGGCTTCCGCACGGCGGCCGACCGGACCTGACCCGGCAGATCCGCCATCAGCGCCCCGGTCTTGGCGTAGTTCCAGCTGCGCTGTTCCGCGCGCGGCAGCAGCCGCCGCGCCAGGCTGTCTACGTCCGTGCCGGTGGACCAGGAGACCTCGGGGCAGTCGGAGAGCACGGAGCAGGCGTCGAACCCCCGGGAGATGGAGTCACCGATCGAGGCGATGGAGCCCGGACGGGTGTCCCACGTGGGAGTGGGTTTCACGGCGGGCCGCTTGGCACCCGAACGGCCGCTCTTGGCGGCGGAGTCGTCCGCTCCGCCACCACTGCAACCGGCGAGCAGAGAAGCCGCCGTGAGCAGTGCCGCCACGGCTTTGGTGTGCCGGAGCCGATGTGACCGACCGCGGTGCCGCATCGCTGTTCCCCCCTGCTGCCGACCAATGATATGTATCCGGGACCGACGGTACGTCACTCCTTGGGGTGGCCACCGCGCGGTAGCTTTTCCCGTGTGAGGTGGGCTCCAACCACTGGAGTACGCGTCCCGGCACCGGCTAAGTTACATCGCGTCACTTCCTGTCCCTTTTCGAGAGAATTACCCCCAGTAGTGTTTACTGCAGGTAGCCTCGGAGGCTGGTGCAGGTGTGATCGTTGGGGCAGAATGTCAGCTGCTGTCCCGGACTCGACCGGTACGGACGCGAGGCCGCTGGGGAAGGCGAACCTCGAACCGCACTGGAGGTCCCGGTGACGACACGTGGAGTTCTGTACGTTCACTCCGCTCCGCGCGCGCTGTGTCCGCACGTCGAATGGGCCATCGCGGGCGTTCTCGGCGTGCGCGTCACCCTGGACTGGATCAGACAGCCGGCCGCCCCGGGCACGTGGCGTGCGGAGTTCTCCTGGCAGGGCGAGGCCGGTACGGCCTCCAAGCTCGCTTCCGCGCTGCGCGGCTGGCATCTGCTGCGCTTCGAGGTGACCGCGGAGCCGTGCGCCGCCGCCGAGGGCGAGCGCTACAGCTCCACACCCGAACTCGGCATCTTCCACGCGGTCACCGGTATCCACGGCGACATCCTCATCCCCGAGGACCGGCTGCGGGCCGCCCTGGGGCGCGCCTCGCGCGGCGAGAGCGAGCTGGCGGCCGAGCTGACCAAGCTGCTGGGCAAGCCCTGGGACGACGAGCTGGAGCCCTTCCGCTACGCGGGCGAGGGCGCCCCGGTCCGCTGGCTGCACCAAGTGGTCTGACGCCGCCCCGGCGGCATCACGTACGACGCCCGCGCCCCGGCGCGCCGCATACGACGAAGGAGCGCCTGTCCGGTCGTGGTGACCGGACAGGCGCTCCTCTTATGACTGCCGTATGACTGCCGGGGACTGCCTCGCTCAGCGGCGGGTTCAGACGCTCCGGAAGGCCAGCACCACGTTGTGGCCGCCGAACCCGAACGAGTCGTTGAGCACGGCGATGGTGCCGCCGGGCAGATCGCGGGGCTTGTCGCGTACGACGTCCGCGTCCGCCTCCGGGTCGAGGTTGTCGATGTTGATCGTCGGCGGGGCGATCCGGTGCTTGAGCGCCAGCACGGACGCCACCGTCTCGATGCCGCCCGCGCCACCGAGCAGGTGGCCCGTCATGGACTTCGTCGCCGACACCGCCATGTGGTCGACGTCGTCGCCGAAGACCTTGCGCAGCGCCTTCAGTTCCGCGACGTCACCCTGCGGGGTGGAGGTCGCGTGCGCGTTGACGTGCGCGATCTCGGCGGGCTTGAGGTCGGTGGAGTCCACCAGGTTCCGCAGCGCCTGGGCGATGCCGTTCCCGGACGGCTCCGGCTGGGTGATGTGGTGGCTGTCGGCGGAGATGCCCTGGCCGATGGCCTCCGCGTACACCTTCGCGCCACGTCGGCTGGCGTGCTCGGCGGACTCCAGCACGACAACGCCGGCGCCCTCACCGAGCACGAAGCCGTTACGGGCCACGTCGTACGGGCGGGAGGCGCCCTGCGGGTCGTCGTTGCTCTTCGACATCGCCATCATGTTGCCGAAGGCGGCGATGGGCAGCGGGTGGATGGCCGCCTCCGTACCACCGGCGACGACCACGTCGGCGCGGCCGGTACGGATCATCTCGATGGCGTAGCCGATGGCTTCCGCGCCGGAGGCGCAGGCGCTCACCGGGGTGTGCACGCCGGCTCGCGCGCCCACCTCAAGGCCGACGTTGGCCGCCGGGCCGTTGGGCATGAGCATGGGGACGGTGTGCGGGGAGACCTTGCGGACGCCCTTCTCCTTCAGTACGTCGTACTGATCGAGCAGGGTGGTCACGCCGCCGATGCCGGAGGCGACGACAGCGCCGAGCCGGTCGGGGTTGACCGAGGCGTCCTCGCCGGCCTTGCCGGTGAACCCGGCGTCCGCCCACGCCTCGCGGGCGGCGATCAGCGCGAACTGCGCCGACCGGTCGAGCTTCCTGGCCTGCGGCCTGGGGATGATCTCACCGGGTTCGACGGCGATCTGCGCCGCGATGCGGACGGGCAGCTGCTCGGCCCAGTCCTGCTGGAGGGCGACGACACCGGAACGTCCGGCGACAAGCCCTTCCCAGAATGACGCGCTGTCGCCACCCAGCGGTGTGGTTGCGCCGATACCGGTGACGACCACCGTGCGATTGGTCGCGTTCACAGGAATTCTTTCTCCACGAGTAGAGGTGCGGAACCGCCACCGCCGAGGTGGCGACAGGCGAAATTTGAACTCAGACCTGGTGCTTGAGGATGTAGCTGGCCGCGTCGCCGACCGTCTTGAGGTTCTTGACGTCATCGTCGGGGATCTTGACGTCGAAGCGCTCTTCAGCGGCGACGACGACCTCGACCATGGACAGCGAGTCGACGTCCAGGTCATCGGTGAAGGACTTGTCCAGCTGGACGTCCTCGGCCGGGATTCCGGCGATCTCGTTCACGATCTCGGCGAGACCGGCGAGGATCTCTTCCTGAGTGGCGGCCATGATGGCGCTCTCCTTCGATTTGTGCGGTGAGGTACGCAGCGCCGACTGACCCGGGCTGCGTGATCTTGGTAGATCCGGGGGTTGATCGTACGGACTAGGGGAGGGTAACGACCGTAGCTGCGTAGACGAGACCCGCCCCGAAGCCGATGAGAAGAGCGGTGTCGCCGCTCTTCGCCTGCCCGGTCGCCAACAGCCGCTCCATAGCGAGCGGGATGGAGGCTGCCGAGGTGTTGCCGGTGGTCTCCACATCGCGGGCTACCGTGACGTGCTCCGGCAGCTTGAGGGTCTTGACCATGGAGTCGATGATCCGCATGTTGGCCTGGTGCGGGATGAAGACGTCGAGGTCCTCGGCGTCCACCCCGGCCCGGTCCAGGGCCTCCTGGGCGACCTTCGCCATCTCGTAGACGGCCCAGCGGAAGACCGCCTGGCCCTCCTGCGTGATGGCCGGGTAGCGCAGGTCGCTGACGTCGGTGGCGTCGCGGAAGATCTCCCACGACTCGGTCTGCTTGATGGTGTCGGACTTGTCACCCTCCGAACCCCACACGGTGGGGCCGATGCAGGGCTCGTTGGCGGGGCCGACGACGATGGCGCCGGCGCCGTCACCGAAGAGGAAGGCCGTCGCGCGGTCCGACAGGTCGGTGAGGTCGGACAGCCGCTCCACGCCGAGCACCAGCACGTACTCCGCGCTGCCGTCGGCCACGAGCCCTTTGGCGAGGGTCAGGCCGTAGCCGAACCCGGCGCACCCGGCGGAGATGTCGAAGGCGGCGGGCTTGCCCGTGCCGAGGCGGTGCGCGATCTCGGTGGCGATGGCCGGGGTCTGCTTGAAGTGCGAGACGGTCGAGACGATCACGGCACCGATCTGGTCCGGGGTGATACCGGCGGCGGCGATGGCCTTGCCGCCCGCTTCGACCGACATGGCGGCCACGGTCTCCTCGGGACCGGCCCAGTGCCGGGTGGCGATGCCCGAGCGGGACCTGATCCACTCGTCGGAGGAGTCGATGTGCTTGAGGATCTCCTCGTTGGGCACCACACGGGTCGGGCGGTAACCGCCGACGCCGAGGATGCGCGCGTACGGGGAGCCCTTGGCGGGCTTGATCTTCGACGTCATGCTCTGGGGACTCCTATTCGGCCGGGGGAGCCGGGATGGCGGCGTACTCGGCGATCAGTTCGCGGGCCGCCGTGAGGTCGTCCGGCGTCTTGAGAGCCAGCGTCCGCACCCCCGGCAGCGCCCGCTTGGCGAGCCCGACGAGCGTGCCCGCCGGAGCCACCTCGATCAGCGCCGTCACACCCAGCTGCTTGAAGGTCTCCATGCACAGGTCCCAGCGGACCGGGCTGGAGACCTGCGCGACGAGACGCTGGACGATCTCGGCGCCGGTGGTGACCGGCTGACCGTCCAGGTTGGAGACGTAGCGGGTGCGCGGGTCGTCGACGCTGACGCCCGCCACCAGTGACTCCAGCGTGGAGACCGCCGGGGCCATGTGCGAGGTGTGGAACGCGCCCGCCACCTTCAGGGCGAGCACCTTGCGGACGCCCTCGGGCTTGTCCTCGGCCAGCGCGGCAAGCTGCTCGGCGCTGCCCGCGGCGACGATCTGACCGGCGCCGTTGATGTTCGCCGGAGTCAGGCCGAGCTTGTCGAGGTGGGCGACGACCTCATCCGGGTCGCCGCCGAGGACCGCCGACATACCGGTGTCGGAGACGGCGGCGGCCTGCGCCATCGCAAGGCCGCGCTGGCGCACCAGCACCAGAGCCGTCTCAGGGGAGAGCACACCGCTGACGGCGGCGGCGGTCAGTTCACCGACGCTGTGGCCGGCGGTCACGTCGAAGGGACCGGGCAGGGCGGCCGCACCGGGCTGCCCCGGCTCGCCGAGCAGCGCCTGCGCGGAGACCAGACCCGCGGCGACCAGCAGCGGCTGCGCCACAGCCGTATCGCGGATCGCGTCCTCGTCGGCCTGGGTCCCGTAGTGAATCAGGTCCAGGCCGGACACGGCCGACCACCAGGTCAGGCGTTCGGTGACGCCGGGGAGGTCGAGCCAAGGAGTCAGGAAGCCGGGCTTTTGAGCACCCTGGCCGGGAGCGACGAGTACGAGCACTCTCACACTCTCTCTTGTGAGGGCCCCTGCCCGCCCGTGGGGACAGGGACGAAGAACCGTCTAGGGAATTGTGGGGCTTCGACAAAACGGAAGGGTCACGCTCCGGCGTCTGCCAGACGCCCCAGAATCAGGGCGATCCGGAGCGTGAAGGCTGACCGTACGTCGGATGGCGACCACCCGGTGACGTCGGTCACACGTCGCAGCCGGTAGCGCACGGTGTTGGGGTGGACGAACAGCATCCGGGCGGCGCCCTCCAGGCTGCTCGCCTGTTCCAGGTAGACGCTCAGCGTTTCCAGCAGCGCCGAGCCCGCCTCACCCAGAGGTCTGTAGATCTCCTCCACCAGCTGTTCACGAGCGGCGGGGTCGCCCGCCATCGCGCGTTCGGGCAGGAGATCGTCCGCCAGAACCGGCCGCGGGGCGTCCGGCCACGCCGGGCTCGCCTTCAGCCCGGCGGCGGCCGCCGCCGCCGAGCGGGTCGCCGAGAGCAGGTCGTTCATCACCGGGCCCGCGACGACGGGCCCGGCGGCGAACGGCCCGATCAGCGCCTTCGCCGTCTGGAGCGGGTTGTCCGAGCCGCCCGCGATGACCACCAGACGCTCGCCGAGCACCCCGGTCAGCACCTGCACCTTGGCATGCCGGGCGGCGCGCCGGATGGCCTCGACCGTCAGCTCGCTGTTGCCGTTGGGCGCCGTGCCGAGCACCACGCACACCGACTCGGGCGCGGTCCAGCCGAGCGCCGCCGCCCGGGACAGCGCGCCCTCGTCCGCCTCGCCGGACAGGACCGCGTTGACGACCAGCGACTCCAGCCGGGCGTCCCAGGCGCCGCGCGCCTCAGCGGCCTGCGCGTAGACCTGCGCGGTCGCGAAGGCGATCTCCCGCGCGTAGACCAGGACCGCCTCGCGCAGCACCGACTCGTCGCCGGGGGCCGCCACCTCGTCGATGGCGGACTCCATGACCTCGATGGTCGTACGGACCATCTCCACGGTCTGCCGCAGGGTGATCGCCCGGGTCAGCTCGCGCGGCGCGGTGCCGAACACGTCGGTGCTGATCGCCTGCGGAGTCTCCGGATGCCGGAACCACTCGGTGAACGCCGCGATACCGGCCTGCGCGACCAGACCGATCCACGAACGGTTCTCAGGTGGCATCGCGCGGTACCACGGCAGCTGCTCATCCATGCGGGCGATGGCGACCGCCGCCAGCTTGCCGGAGGACTTCTCCAGTCGGCGAAGGGTGGCGGGATGCGGGTGCGGGGTGGCGGAGGCGGGTTCAGGCACGAGGACAAGCCTGCCTTATCGGGTGGGGTGCACGGGGGCATGGGGTACCGGCTCGGGCTACCGTGGGCCGATGACGTGGGTGCAGCGGGCCGGTGAGCGATATCGGGGCGGCGCGGAACCGGGGATCGAGACCTGGCACGCCTTCTCCTTCTCGGGCTTCTACGACCCGGACAATGTGCGGTTCTGGCTGCTGGCGGCCTGCAACGAGGAACACCTCGCGCCCGGCGCCGGATTCGCTGAGCATCCCCACCGCGACCTGGAGATCGTCACCTGGGTGATCGAGGGGGAGCTCACCCACGAGGACTCCACCGGCCGCCGGACGGTTGTCAGGCCAGGCGATGTTCAACGGCTGAGCGCCGGGAGCGGCGCCAGGCACACCGAGCGGAACGCGGGCCGCACACCGCTGCGCTTCGTCCAGATGTGGCTGACGCCCGCCACCTGGGGCGGCGAACCGGAGTACGAGGTGGTGCGCGGCATCGCGGACGCCACCCCGTACGCGCTGGCGCGCACCGAGGCGGTCCTCCACGTCCGGCGGCTCGCCGACGGCGAGCGCACCGCGCTGCCGGACGCGCCCGCCCTCTACGTGCACGTGGTGCGCGGCGAGGTGCGGCTGGCGGGCGAGACGCTCGGCCCCGGCGACGCCGGGCGGCTCGACGAGCGCACCGGCCTGCAAGCACAGGCGCGCGGCGACGCCGAATTCCTGGTGTGGGAGATGCACGCCGAGCCGGACTACGGCTACTGACCTCCGGCTATCGCGCGCGGCCGGCACCGCCGGCCAGCTCGCCGAGCACCGCGTCCGTGAACACGGGCCAGCCCTCGACGGCCCACGGCCCGAACGGGCGGTCGGTCAGCGCCACACACGCCGCCCCCGCCGCCGGATCGACCCACAGGAACGTGCCGGACTGCCCGAAGTGGCCGAAGGTGCGCGGCGAGGAAGCGGAGCCCGTCCAGTGCGGGGACTTCGCGCCCCGGATCTCCATGCCCAGACCCCAGTCGTTCGGCTTCTGGTGCCCGTAACCGGGCAGCACACCGGTCAGCCCGGGGAAGACCACCGACGTCGCCTCGCTCAGCGTCCCGGGAGAGACCAGGCGCGGGCGCTGGAGCTCGGCGGCGAACCGGATCAGGTCGGCGACGGTCGAGACGGCGTCCTTGGCGGGGGAGCCCGGCAGCTCGCTGTCCGCCATGCCGAGCGGCTCGAAGACCGCCTGCCGCAGATACTCGGGGAACGGGATGTCGGTGGCCTTGGCGATGTGGTCGCCGAGGACCTCGAAGCCCGCGTTGGAGTACAAGCGGCGCTCGCCGGGCCCGGCCATCGTGCGATGCTCGTCGAAGGCGAGCCCGGAGGCGTGCGCCAGCAGATGGCGCACCGTGGACCCGGCGGGCCCGGCCGCCTCGTCCAGCTCGATGGCGCCCTCTTCGACGGCGACCAGCGCCGCGTAGGCGGCCAGCGGCTTGGTGACCGAAGCGAGCGGGAACCGCCGCCCGGCCGGGCCATGTGACCCGGCGACCGTTCCGTCGGCGCGTACGACGGCGGCGGCCGCCGTGGGGGCGGGCCAGTTCTCGATCATCCGCAGGCTCTCCATGGCAGCGAGCCTAACGCGGCCGGGCCTGACCCCGGAGGGGCCGAGGGCAGGTCAGGGGGCGGGGCGGGGCGGTGCGCGGAGCGCCTGATGACGGGGAGTGACGGGGGATGACGGGGCGGTACGTCAAGACGCACTCAAATATCCGCTTGCTTGGAGTGCACTCCAGCTCTCTAGCGTTGAGGGCATCGCGAGGGAACGAACCTGCGAAGGGTGGACAGCATGACCGTGATGGACAGCGTGATCGCCGAGACAAGGCCCAGCCTGTGCATCGGGCCCGTGGCGCATCCGCGTCCCGACGGGCAGGACCAGTACACGATCAGCGAGGTCGTCGCGGCGACCGGACTGAGTGCGCACACCCTGCGCTGGTACGAGCGGATCGGGCTGATGCCCCACGTGGACCGGTCGCACACCGGGCAGCGCCGCTACAGCAATCGCGACCTGAACTGGCTCGACCTCGTGGGCAAGCTGCGGCTGACCGGCATGCCGGTCGCGGACATGGTCCGCTACGCCGAGCTGGTCCGTGAGGGAAAGCACACCTTCCCCCAGCGCGAGGAACTGCTGACCGCGCACCGGGAGGACGTACGCCAGCGGATCGCCGAGCTGCGGAGCACGCTCGCCGTCCTCGACTACAAGATCGATATCTATGCTGACGCCCGGCGGGCGTCGGAGAGGGCCTGAAGGCTATGAGCACCGACAAGATCGCGACCGTTGGACTGGGCAAGGGCGGACCCCGGGTCGGCGTGCAGGGCCTGGGCTGCATGGGCATGACCCACTCGTACGGGCCGACGGATGAGGCCGAGGCGCGGGCCACGCTGGAGCGGGCGCTGGAACTGGGCGTCACCCTGTTCGACACGGCCGACATCTACGGCTTCGGCCTGAACGAGAAGTTCATCGCCCCGTTCGTCCAGGCCCACCGGGACGAGATCACGCTGGCCACCAAGTTCGCGATCGTACGGCGCGAGGAGGACCCCTCGTTCCAGGAGATCCGCAACGACCGCGCGTACATCCGGCAGTCCATCGAGGGCAGCCTGCGCCGCCTCGGCGTCGACCACGTCGACCTCTACTACATGCACCGGCGCAACCTGGACGTGCCGATCGAGGAGACCGTCGGCGCCATGGCCGAGCTGGTCACCGAGGGCAAGGTCAAGCACCTGGGGCTGAGCGAGGTCTCCGGCAACGAGCTGCGCGCCGCGCAGGGCGTGCACCCGATCGCGGCGGTGCAGTCCGAGTGGTCGCTGTTCAGCCGGGACGTCGAGGAGGGCGTGGTGAGCGCCGCCAAGGAGCTCGGCGTCACCTTCGTCCCGTACTCGCCGCTCGGCCGCGGCTTCCTCACCGGCTCCTTCGTCAACGCCGACCAGGAACTGGGCAGCGACGACTGGCGCCGCACCCAGCCCCGCTTCACCGGCGACAACGCGGCCGCCAACGCGGCGCTGCTTGAGCCGGTACGGAAGATCGCGGCGGCTCACGAGGCGAGCCTGGGCCAGATCGCGCTGGCCTGGGTCCAGCAGCGGGCCGACGTGCACGGTCTTCCCGTGGTCCCGATCCCCGGCACCCGCAAGCGCACGCGCATCGAGGAGAACACGGCGGCCACCCGCATCGTGCTCGGCGCGGAGGAACTGGCGGAGCTTGAGCCCATCGCGGGCCAGGTCGCCGGTGGCCGCTACGCGGACATGACCTTCACGTCGGTCGGCCGGGCGTAACCGCTGGCGCTCAGCTGGGGGAGCCTCTGCCCATGGGTCGCCCTCTGCGGGTGTGTTGTGGCCGGTCGCGCAGTTCCTCGCGCCCCTGAGGGGGTGCGCCCAAGGGGACGGGGAGGGAGCCGCGCGGACCCGGCGAGGAGCGCGGTGACCGTCGTGTGGAACAGGCGGCGGACGAAGGCCACGGCGAGGAGTACCCGCCGTGGCCTTCGCGCCGTGTCGCCGCCGGGGCGTGGACTCAGACCAGGTCAGCGCGGCACTTGGTGGCGTCCTCGGGCTCGCTGCCGGAGTCGACCGCGCAGCGGACGCCGCCGAAGTCGCCGAGGGTGACCCGGGCGAAGTTGCGCAGCGACTCCGTCCCCGGCGCGAAGTAGCCGGTGTGGCCCTCGGCCCGGGCGGTGGACAGCACCCGGGCGCCGAACCCGCTGGAGGCGGGGTCCGCGCCGTGCCCCAGGCCGAACAGCTCGATGTGGGGCACGTTGCCGATCCAGTCGGAGCCGTCCTTCGCCGCCCAGACCCGGGCGCCGGTGTGGAGACCGGCGGCGCTGTTCGTCCGCATCCCCGGGCTGCCGAGGACGACCAGGTCGGCCACCTCGCCGCCGTCGAGCCGGGACGCGGCGAGCCCGCAGACGACGGAGCCGTAGCTGTGGCACAGCACGGTGGGCGCGGCGGCGGGCGCCCCCTCGGCGGCGGCGAGCCCGCCCAGGAACCGGTCGAGCCGAGGCGCGCCCGCCGCCGCCAGGCGGCCGGTGGCGGCGTCGGGGCCGAGGCCGACCGGCGTCGAGTAGCCCGTCCAGGAGATCACGGCGGTGCCGGTCGACGGGGCCTGCCGCGCGAGTTCGGCACGCAGCGACTTCGCCATGCCGACCGGTGTCCCGTACGGCTCGGCGCCCTCGTCACCGGCGTTCCCGCCACCGGCGTCCTGCCCGGTGTACGCACCGAGGTCGATGTCCGACCCCGGCACGATCACCGCTGCGCGCCGGGCGGTCGTCAAGTCCCCGTAGACCTCGGCGATCTGGCCCCGGTCGCGTGGATCGAAGGCGAGGATGTGCCGGTCGCCTTCGAGCAGCGTGGCGTACTGCCCGGCCCGTTCGCGCGCCAGTTCACGGGTCCGCCCGGTCAGGCCGGTATCGGCGGCGCGGGCCAGCTCCTTGCCGCGTTCCGCCGTCAGCGCCCGGGAGTTGGCCTCGTAACGCAGCCGTACGGGCGCACCGTCCAGGTTCCCCACGACCAGCGGGTGCCTGGCGGCGAGCGACCGCTGCCGCGCCGGGTCGAGTCCGGCGAAGAAGCGGGCGACGGCGGTGGGCGAGGCGTTCGCCGGGTCGGGCCGTTCGCGACCGAGGGAGTGGTCGGCACGCCAGGCGGCGGCGCCGGGTGGCGGGCCGGTGATGGCGGGCTGGGTGTGCCCGACCGCCCATCCCGCGCTCCCCGCGACGGCGGTGACCGCGAGCGCCGCGGCGACGAGCGTGCGCTTGCCGCTGCCACGCCGCCTCTTGAAGAGCGCGAACCGCAGCCCCATGATGACCTTCTCCCTCGTCCGGAGGCTCGCCTTGTGGCGGCCTGGCGGAGGGAAGGTAAGAAGCGGACGGGTGAGGCGGCGTCACCCCACGGAGCCAACTCCCGGGTGGTACCGGGGTATCGCCGGGTGATACCGCAGTAGGGGGGCGGGGAAGCCAGGCGTGTCAGCAGCGGGCGGGGCACCGTGCTTCCGTGCGCGGCGCGCGGGCGCACGGCGGGCCAGACGCACGCATCGAGCGCTGATACCGAGCGCCGTGACCGCGCGCCGGTCACGGCCCGCCGGTCGACTGATCGCCGGTCAAGGTCGACTGCCTGCCGGTCACCGCGTGCCGGGGGCCACCAGCCCTGACTCGTACGCGAAGATCACGGCCTGGGCGCGGTCGCGCAGCCCGAGCTTGGCCAGCACCCGGCCGATGTGGGTCTTGACCGTCTGCTCGGCGAGGATGAGTGAGGCGGCGATCTCCGTGTTGGACAGGCCGCGCGCGATCAGCTCAAGCACCTCGGTCTCGCGGGGTGTGAGCCCGGCGAGGCGCAGCGCGGGGTCCTTGCGGGGCGCCGGGCGCTGCCGGGCGAAGTCGGCGATCAGGCGCCGGGTCACCGAAGGGGCGAGCAGCGCTTCCCCGGCCGCCACCACGCGCACGGCGGAGATCAGGTCGGCGGGCGGCGCGTCCTTGAGCAGGAAGCCGCTGGCACCCGCGCGCAGCGCCTCGTACACGTAGTCGTCCACGTCGAACGTCGTCAGCATCAGCACCTTGGGCAAGTGGGTCACGCCGGGCGGCGGGGACAGCAGTTGCCGGGCCGCCTCCAGGCCGTCCATCTCGGGCATGCGCACGTCCATCAGCACCACGTCGGGGTGGGTGCGGCGGCTGACCTCGACGCCCTGCCGCCCGTCCGGGGCCTCGCCGACGACGTCGATGTCGCTCTGCGCGGCGAGCAGCGCGGCGAAGCCCGCCCGCACCATGGCCTGGTCGTCGACAATGATCACCCGGGTCGTCATGGGGCTGTGGGGTCCTTCTTCTCTGGGGAGTGGCCGGCGTCAGCGGACGGGGGGACGTGGTGAGCGGGACCGAAGGCGCCGTCAGCCGTGGCGGACCCGGGTGGGCCGATGGGCAGCCGGGCGGCGACCCGGAAGCCGCCGTCGGGCAGCGGGCCCGTGTCCAGCGCACCGCCCACGAGCCGGACGCGCTCCCGCATGCCCACCAGGCCGTGGCCGGTCCCTGCGGTCTCCAGCGGCTGGTTCGCGGGCTGAGCCGGCGCGTAGTTGATGACGAGCACATTGAGATCGCTGCCCGTGGCGGTGAGGGAGACGTGGGTGGCGGCGCCCGGCGCGTGCCGCACCACGTTGGCCAGGGCCTCCTGCACGATGCGGTACGCGGACAGATCCACGGCCTGCGGAAGCCGGCCGAGGCGGTGCACGGCGTCGGAGATCTCCCACTCGACCGGCACCCCGGCCCTGACGGTCGCCTCGACGAGCTGCGGCACCCGGTCGATGCCCGGCTGCGGGGACCGTTCCGCGCTGCCGTGCGCGCCCGCCTGCCCGTCGTTGCGGAGCACACCGAGCAGGCGGCGCATCTCGGTCAGCGAGTCACGCGCGGTGGCGGCGATGGTGCCGAACTCCTCCTGTGCCGCGGGCGAGAGCCCCTCGATGCGGTACGGGGCGCTGTCGGCCTGCACGGTGATCACCGACATGTGGTGGGCGACCACGTCGTGCAGCTCCCGCGCGATCCTGGCCCGCTCCTCAAGCAGCGTGCGCCGGGAGCGCTCCGCCTCGCTGATCGTCTCCTGCTCCGCCAGCCGCCGCTGCGCGTCGCCGCGTTCCCCCAGTGCGCCGCCGATGAGGAGGGCGACGCCGGACAGGACGAACAGCAGGACGGGGGAGCCGTCGCTGCGGTCCTGCGAGACCAGTTCGAAGATCAGCCCGGCGGCCCCGGTCAGCAGCCAGACCGTGACCAGCGTGGGCCGCTTCTCGCGAAGGCCGAGAGCGAGTGACAGCAGCACGTATCCGCCGATCGCGCCCGGAGTCCACGGCCAGCCGTGGTCGTCGACACGCGGCGCGGCCAGCAGGGTGAACGCGCCCACGACATGGGCGGGAAAGATGATCCACCACGCCTGGAGCGGCCGGGTCACGCTGAGCAGCAGCGGAATGGTCTGGGCCGTCGCGAGCGCTCCGGCGAGCGCCCCTGGCTGCCCGTACTCGGTGGTGAGCACCGTGATGGTGGTGCCCAGCAGGATGACCGTGAGGGCGGCGGTGAGCAGGAACTGCAAGCGGCGCGGCCAGCGGCGCTCGGCGGGCCCGAGCCGCAGCGTGGCGGGGTCCACCGGGGTCCCCAGGTCGTGCACGACGCCACGCAGCGCGCGCCGCGCGGTGTGCACGGGGTTCTGCCGTGGCGGCTGCGGCGGCCTCGGGGGCGGTGGGGGCGGCGTGGTGGGCATGACGTCCCCAGCCTAGGCGTGCGCCGCGGGCGCCACGTCATACCGGAGGGCTGGGCCGCAGGTCATACCTGGGTAGGGGGTCGTGGCTCCCCGGCGCCGCGTGCGCCAAGACGCGTCCCGCACGCTCCCCGCAGGGTGCTTCCCGCACGGCTCGCGCCGACAGCGGACCAGCCGGACTTCCGGGTTCCGCGGGGACCGGGTCCGCGGGGACCGCGACCGCGGACGGGACCCTCCCGCACGGCCCCGTCCCGACCCTCCGGCGCTGACCTGCCCGGTACGCACCGCTCCCGGACGGACTCTCCGGCGCCGACCCGCCCGGCACGGGCCTGGAGCAGGCCCGCACGGGGTTCCCGGAGCCGCGGGCCGGTACGGCTCCGGGGCGGCCCCCGGAGCCCGGTGTGCCGGCTACAGCTCCGCCAGCAGCTCCGCCTTCTTCGCGGTGAACTCGTCGTCGGTCAGCAGACCGGACTGGTGCAGCTCGCCGAGGTGGCGGATGCGGTCGGCGATGTCGGCCGGGTCGGGCCGGGCGCCCGATGGCTTCTCCTCGGCGACCCCGGAGTGCTGGGCGCCGCGCCGGGTCAGGCCCAGGGGCCCGTCGACCGGTGCGGTGGCCCGTACGGCCTCCAGGACGGCGGCGGCGAACGGCAGCGAGTCGTGGACGAGGCCGTAGCCCATACCGAAGACGACCGCGGCCGGGTCCTGATCGGCCTCGCCAGGCTGGTCGCCGTCGGCTCCGCGCGCGATCAGCCGCAGGTGGCCGTTGAACACCTCGGGCGAACGCCACTCGACACCGGACAGCTCGGCGACCGAGAAGCGCTGGTCACCCGCCTTCCATTTGGCGGAGGACGCCCCGGTCCAAAACCAGCGGAAGGCCACGGCCGTCCCGTCGAAGGACGCCTTGCCGTCGTACGCCTTGAAGGTCAGCGGCGGCGCGGGCGCCGCCACCAGATAGGTGTCGGCGGGTGTCTTCGCCTCGGGGCCCAGGACCGCTCGTATCTCGTCGGCGTAGTACTCGGCGAGCGTCTCCCGCTCGGCTGGGAGCACCAGCCGGTACGGATCGCACCCCTCCTTCAGTTGCCCGTCCGCCGCTTCCATCAGCGGATCGGCGCCGGGTCGCGGCACCGCGCGCAGCGCCACTGTTCCGCGCTTGCCAGGAGTCAGCTCGACGCCTGCCAACGCCTCGTAGGGGACGCGGCGTTCGCCGAGTGCCTGGAGCAGCTTCGGCGTACGAATCCCCCGTTCGAAGCGGATGAGCACGGAGTCGGTGTCGAACTCCCAGACCGTGTGAAAACCGGCCAGCACATCACCCATGTGGCTCATCGTATGTGGCGGTCGCCCGCCCGTCCCCCCTTGGTGCGCTACGCGCGTCAAACCTCTATTCGGCATGCGGCGGCCCCCAGTCCTGCTCGGTGCTCAGCCGAGCCCCGTCGTGCAGGCGTCTCCGTGATCGCAGCTCACTGACGCGAACGCGCCGACGCCGACCTTGGCGAAGTTGGTGAGGCTTGTGGTGCCCGGTTCGAAGTAGCCGGCGTGGCCTGCGGCCCCGTCGGCGGACATCACCCGCGCTCCGAAGCCGGAGGAGACCGGATCGGCGCCGTGCCCGAGCCCGGCGACGTCGAGGTGCGGCACGTCGGCGATCCAGTCCCCGTTGTCCCGTGTCGCCCAGACCCGCGCCCGGGTGCGCAGGTCGGAGGCGTGGTCGGCGCGCATGCCGGGACTGCCGGAGACGGCGATGTCGGTGACGCTGCGCGGCAGGTCGTGGGCGGCCACCCCGCAGACCACGGAGCCGTAGCTGTGGCAGAACAGCGAGACCGTGGAGCGGGTGGGCAGGCCGCTGAGGGTGGCCCGCAGCCGGTCCGCCCCGGCCCTCGCGCGGCTGCCGGTGGCGGCGTCGATGCCGATGCCCGCGGGGCTGGTGTAATCCGCCCAGGCGATCACGGCGGTCTTCGCCTTCGGCTGGGCCGTCCGCTCGGCGGCGTACAGCGAGCGGGCCATGCCGACCGGTGCGGCGTTCTCGTGGTCGGTCCGCTCGAACGTCAGGAGGTTGGTGTCCACACCGGGCACCACGACCGACACCCGCTTCGCCTTGCCGAGGTCCCCGAACACCTCGGCCGCCCGCCCCGCTCCCGAGGGGTCGAACGCCAGGATCTGGCGCCCCGTGCCGAGCAGCGACTCGAACCGGTGCATGCGGCGGCTCGCTTCCTTCTGCCCCAGCGGAGTGAGCCGGTCGTCGTGCGTGCGCTCGCGCTCCACCAGCCTGGCGTCGTTGAGCGCGAGCCGGTTCGCCTGGTAGCGCAGAGCGACGGGGGCGCCGTTGAGGTTGCCGACGGCCAGCGGGTAGCGCTGGACGAGGCGGCCGAGCTGGGCCCCGGTGAGCGAGTCAAAGAACCGCGCCAGGCGGCGCGGCGGGGAGTCCGGGTCCGGGAGGGCACGTCCGCTGATGGTGCCCTTCCGCCAGTCGGCAAAGGAGACGCTCAGCGGGTCACCGGTGGCTCTGTGGCTTCTGATGGCCGTCCAGCCGGTGGTGGCGAGCAGCACGAAAACCACGGCCAGCGCGAGGAGCGTGCGCCATGCGGTAGCCGTGTGAGCCCATGACAGCGAAAAGGGGGAGCCAAGCTCCGGGAAGGAAGTCACCACGCAACACCCTAGGAGACGGGGGGCGGCGCTCGCCAAAACGGGTGAGCCATCTCACGATTAAATACGGACATTTGAGTGCACTTGGTTGGGTTGATGGCGCTGTTCTCGCGGAATTCGGCGGGGATTCTGACGGGATTCGTCCGCTGGTGCGGTGTGTGCCCCTCTGCGCCCCTCAACTTCCGTACGTCCCGCGCTTCCTCTGCGTCCGTACATCCCGTACACCTCGCACATCCCGCACGTACGGGCCCTCGCGCTTCCGCACGCCCCCGCAGATCCCCGTACGCCCCGCTGCTCCCTCAGCCCCGCTGGTCGCGCTCGTCTCGCTGCTCCCGCGCGGCGGGCCCGGCGGGCCGACGCGCCTCCGCGGGGCCGTGCCAGTCCCCGGCGAGCGCCGGGCCGAGGCCGTCCAGATAGGACTCCGTGAGCCAGCGCAGCGCTTCGACCGTCCAGTCCTCGCCCTCGCTCCAGACCATTCCCGACACCCGCATCACTCCGCCGAACGCGGCGACGATGACGCGCGGTCGCGGATCGGTGTCCATGTCCACGCCTTCGCGGCGGGCGATCTCCCGGGCGAGCCGTTCCTCCAGCTCGGCGAAACGGCGCAGATGGACGGCGAGCAGTGCCGGGGTGGACTCGATCATCCGGTACGTGCGCAGGTGGAGATCGAGCGGGACGATTTCCTGGATGGCCTCGTTGATGCTGTCCCAGGCGGTGAGGACGCCATTGCGCAGGGCGGTCAGCGGCGCCTCGTGGGCGGGCCGGTCGAGCACGGCGGAGTAGAAGTGAGCCTCCACCAGATCCTGTACGGCGAAGGCGACTTCCTCCTTGTTCGCGAAGTAGCGGAAGAAGGTGCGCTGCGAGACATCGACGGCGTCGGCGATCTCGTCCACCGTCGTGTCGTCATATCCCCGCTCGGTGAAGAGTTCCAGCGCCGAGCGCACCAGGGCGTCGCGGGTCCGCTGCTTCTTGCGCTGGCGCAAGCCGGTCGGTGGTGCCACGTACTCCGTCATCACCTTTCCGGTCTCTCCCTGGCCACGGGGGCTCCGGCCGGTCCGGCTCGGGCGGCTCAGGATACTCGGAGGCTATATGGCAGCCACCAGCTGTTGAACATGTTTGTCAATTGTCAGAGGCTGACATTAATCTCCTCGTATGACTTCTCGGACCACCGTCGCCGACGCGGCGCCGGAGAACCCTGGACCGGAGCCCCGCCGGGGGCTGCGGGGGCATCCGTGGCTGACTCTCATATCCGTCGCGATCGGCGTCATGATGGTCGCCCTGGACGGCACGATCGTCGCCATCGCCAACCCCGCCATCCAGCAGGACCTCGGCGCCTCGCTCGCCGACGTGCAATGGATCACCAACGGCTATCTGCTCGCCCTGGCTGTCGCGCTGATCACGGCGGGCAAGCTCGGCGACCGCTTCGGCCACCGGCAGACCTTCCTGGTCGGCGTCGGGGGATTCGCCGCCGCCTCAGCGGCCATCGGCTTCTCCGGCGACGTCTCGGCGGTCGTGGCCTTCCGCGTACTCCAGGGCCTGTTCGGCGCCCTGCTCATGCCGGCCGCGCTCGGCCTGCTGCGCGCGACGTTCCCGGCCGAGAAGCTGAACATGGCGATCGGCATCTGGGGCATGGTCATCGGCGCGTCCACGGCGGGCGGCCCGATCGTCGGCGGCCTGCTCGTCGAGCACGTGAACTGGCAGTCGGTCTTCTTCGTCAACGTGCCGGTCGGCGTCATCGCGCTCGTCATCGGCCTGGTGATCCTCAGGGACCACCGGGCGGAGAACGCCCCGCGCTCCTTCGACGTGCCCGGCATCGTGCTGCTCTCCGCCGCGATGTTCTTTCTCATCTGGTCGCTCATCAAGGCCCCCGAGTGGGGCTGGGGCGACACCACGACGCTGTTCTTCCTCGGCCTCGCCCTCGTGACCTTCCTGGTCTTCGCGCTCTGGGAGACCCGCGCCAAGGAACCTCTGCTGCCGCTCGCGCTGTTCAGGTCCGTGCCCCTGTCCGCCGGTACGGTCTTGATGATCCTCATGGCCTTCGGCTTCATGGGCGGCCTCTTCTTCGTGACCTTCTACCTCCAGAACGTGCACGGCATGAGCCCGGTCGACAGCGGCCTGCACCTGCTGCCGCTGACCGCGATGATGATCATCGCTTCCCCGGCCGCCGGAGCGCTGATCACGAAGGTCGGACCGCGCGTCCCGCTGGTCGGCGCCATGGTGCTGACCGCTGTCGCGCTGTACGGCTTGTCGACCCTGGAGGCGGGCTCGGGGACCGGCCCGATGTCCCTGTGGTTCGCGATGCTCGGCATGGGACTCGCGCCCGTGATGGTCGGCGCGACGGAGGTCATCGTGGGCAACGCGCCACTGGAGCTCTCGGGCGTCGCCGGTGGCCTCCAGCAGGCCGCCATGCAGGTCGGCGGAAGCCTCGGCACGGCCGTGCTCGGCGCCGTGATGGCCGCGAGGGTCGACAACGACCTCCCTGGCAACTGGGCCGACGCCAAGCTGGCGCCCGGTTCCGAGCACGAGATGGGCAAGGCGGCCGACGCGGTCGCCGTCGGGCTCCCGCCCGTGGACAAGCAGAACCCGCCGCCGCCGGAGATCACCGAGAAGATCACCCACGTCGCCCACGAGACGTTCATGTCCGGCATGGGCCTCTCGTTCACCGTCGCCGCCATCGTGGCCGCGCTGGCGGCCGGCGTCGCCGTGTTCACCAAGCGCGGCAGCAACGCGGAGGCGGCGGCGGGCTCGGCACACGTTTGAGGGAGCGCGCGGCCCCTCGGACCGCGCTGGGAGCGCCGGGAACGCGCGGGCGCGGCCCCGGCCGCCTCCGCTGAACCCCGGCTCCCGCCCCCGCCGGACCTGGCTCGGTCCCCCGCCGGGAGCCGTGCCCGGCGGCTGCCCGCCGCCGGCTCCCGCGCCGCTGCCTCCGGCGCCGGGCGGGGCGGCGTCAACCTCGCGTATCGACGGCCCCGCCGGGCTCAAACCGGCGGGGCTGTCCCCTATCCGGGTCGAGTGCCGGGCGGGCCCTTGGCGCGGTGTCGCGCGGCCCAGCAGGCTGCGGTCACGAGGGGGCGGACCGGCGACGGCCCGGCTTCCCGGAGGCGGGCCCGCCCGGTGCGTCCCGCCCGACCGACTGAACACCAACGACCGAACGACCACACACGGGGAGTGATGGCCATGCGCATGATCATGACGACGGTGGCAGCCGCAGGGGTGCTGGCGGCCGCGGCGGTGGCCCTGGCGCCACCGCAGGCGACGGCCGGGCAGCCGGGGGCGTCCGGTGCGACGCCTGCGGCCCAGGCCGGGGCGAAGGGGCGGCTCGGCGAGTGCGCGGCGGGCCAGCTGTGCCTGTGGGAGCGTTCGCACTTCACGGGGCCCCGCCATGCCTACGAGCTGTCCGGGACCGACATCGAAAGCTGCGTCCCGCTTCCGGCGGGCGCGACGGCCGCCTCGCTGGCGAACCGGACGGGGCGGCCGGTCACGACGTACCAGAGCGCCGAGTGCCAGGAGACGGGCGAGTACGACACGTATCCGGGGCAGGGCACGTGGGCTCCGGAGTCGCCGTACCAGATCCGGGCGATCAAGATCTGGGAACGCTGACCCGCAGGAAGCCGACCGGGGACGCCCGCACGAAGCCGGCAGCCGGGAAGCCGGCAGCCGCGCAGAGGCACAGGCCGCGACAAACAGCCACCTGGCGACGGCGGAGCGGGTGACGAAAGACGGCACGAAAGACGGCTGGGCCCGGACCAGAAAGGTCCGGGCCCAGCCGTCTCACCCTCAGCCGGTCAAGGCTCAGCGCCGCGTCACGCGTCGCCGCCCGCCGCGCCCGGGTCCGCGGCGGCGGCGTCCAGGAGCTGGTAGCGGTCGATGGCCTGCTTCAGGGCCGAGCGGTCGACCTTGCCCTGCTTCGCGAGCTCGGTGAGCACACCGAGGACGATCGACTGGGCGTCGATGTTGAAGAAGCGGCGAGCCGCCCCACGGGTGTCGGCGAAGCCGAAACCGTCGGCACCCAGCGACTGGTAGGCGCCGGGCACCCAGCGCGCGATCTGGTCGGGAACGGCGCGCATCCAGTCGGAGACGGCCACGAACGGGCCCTCGGCACCGGAGAGCTGCCGCGTCACATACGGGACGCGCTGCTCCTCTTCCGGGTGAAGCAGGTTGTACTCCTCCACCTCGACGGCGTCGCGGCGCAGCTCGTTCCAGGAGGTGGCCGACCAGACATCCGCCCGGACGTTCCACTCCTCGGCGAGGACGCGCTGGGCCTCGACCGCCCACGGCACCGCCACACCGGACGCGAGGATCTGCGCCGGGATGGCGCCCTTGTCGCCGTTCTTGAAGCGGTAGACACCCTTGAGGATGCCCTCGATGTCCACGTCGGCGGGCTCCGCCGGGTGCTGGATCGGCTCGTTGTAGACGGTGAGGTAGTAGAAGACGTCCTCGCCCACCTGGCCGTCGGCGGTCTCGCCGTACATCCGGCGCAGGCCGTCCCGCACGATGTGCGCGATCTCGTAGCCGAACGCCGGGTCGTACGCGACGACGGCCGGGTTGGTCGAGGCGAGCAGCTGCGAGTGGCCGTCGGCGTGCTGGAGGCCCTCACCGGTCAGCGTCGTCCGGCCGGCGGTCGCGCCGAGGACGAAACCGCGCGCGAGCTGGTCGGCCATCTGCCAGAACTGGTCGCCAGTGCGCTGGAAACCGAACATCGAGTAGAAGACGTAGACCGGGATCAGCGGCTCGCCGTGCGTGGCGTAGGCCGAGCCCGCCGCGATCAGCGAGGCCGTGCAGCCCGCCTCCGAGATGCCGTCGTGCAGCATCTGGCCGGTCGGCGACTCCTTGTACGCGAGGAGCAGGTCGCGGTCCACGGCCTCGTACTGCTGGCCCAGCGGGTTGTAGATCTTCGCCGAGGGGAAGAACGCGTCCATGCCGAACGTGCGGTACTCGTCGGGGGCGATCAGCACGAAGCGCTTGCCGATCTCCTTGTCCCGCATGAGGTCCTTCAGGACCCGCACGAACGCCATGGTCGTGGCGATCGACTGCTGGCCGGAGCCCTTCCTGGCCGCCGCGTAGGTCTTCTCCTCGGGCAGCGGAAGGGGCTTCGCGCGCACGACACGGGTCGGCACATAGCCGCCGAGGCCGTGGCGGCGGTCGTGCATGTACTGGATTTCCTCGGAGTCGCGGCCCGGGTGGTAGTACGGAGGCAGCCCCGACTCCAGCTCCTTGTCCGCGATCGGCAGGTGCAGCCGGTCCCGGAAGCGCTTGAGATCCTCGACCGTGAGCTTCTTCATCTGGTGGGTCGCGTTGCGGCCCTCGAAGTTCGGCCCGAGGGTCCAGCCCTTGACGGTCTGGGCGAGGATCACCGTCGGCTGGCCCTTGTGCTCCTTGGCCGCCGCGTACGCCGCGTAGATCTTCTTGTGGTCGTGACCACCGCGGCCCAGGTGCAGGATCTGGTCGTCGGTCATGTTCTCGACCATGGCGCGCAGCCGGTGGTCGCCGCTGAAGAAGTGGTCCCGGATGTACGCGCCGGTCTCCGTGGCGTACGTCTGGAACTGGCCGTCCGGGGTGGTGTTGAGCTTGTTGACCAGCACGCCGTCGCGGTCCTGCGCGAGCAGCGGGTCCCAGCTGCGGTCCCACACCAGCTTGATCACGTTCCAGCCGGCGCCGCGGAACTGCGACTCCAGCTCCTGCATGACCTTGCCGTTGCCGCGCACCGGGCCGTCGAGCCGCTGGAGGTTGCAGTTGACGACGAAGGTGAGGTTGTCCAGGCCCTCGCGGGCGGCGATGGACAGCTGGCCGAGCGACTCCGGCTCGTCCATCTCGCCGTCGCCGAGGTACGCCCACACGTGCGACTTGGAGGTGTCGGCGATGCCGCGCGCCTCCATGTAGCGGTTCATCCGCGCCTGGTAGATCGCCCCGAGCGGGCCGAGGCCCATGGAGACGGTCGGGAACTCCCAGAAGTCCGGCATCAGCCGCGGGTGCGGGTAGCTGGAGAGGCCGTACGGCGCCTTCGACTTCTCCTGGCGGAAGGCGTCGAGGTGGTGCTCGTTCAGCCGGTCCAGGAGGAACGCGCGGGCGTAGATGCCGGGCGACGCGTGGCCCTGGAAGAAGATCTGGTCGCCGCCGTCGCCCTCGTCCTTGCCCCGGAAGAAGTGGTTGAAGCCCACGTCGTAGAGGGAGGCGGAAGAGGCGAAGGTGGCGATGTGGCCGCCGACGCCGATACCGGGGCGCTGCGCGCGGGAGACCATGACGGCCGCGTTCCAGCGGGTCGCGTTCAGGACCTTGCGCTCGATCTCCTCGTTGCCGGGGAAGAACGGCTCGTCCTTGGTCGCGATCGTGTTCACGTAGTCCGTGCTGCGCATCTCGGGCACGGCTACCCGCTTCTCACGGGCTCGCTCGATCAGGCGGAGCATCAGATAGCGGGCCCGTTCCCGGCCTCGCTCATCGACGGCTGCGTCGAGCGAGTCGAGCCATTCCTGGGTCTCTTCGGGATCGAAGTCCGGGACCTGGCTGGGAAGGCCGCCAATGATGATCGGGTTGCGATCTGATCCGGAAGCCACGCTGTTCCTTCACTGTTCGGGTCGTGTCGTGCTCTGCACGCGAATGATGCTGCGCACGCGCGGGTCGGTTACCTGTCCCTCGGGTATCGCGCCGTCCTCCATCGTGTACCGCGGAAACCGGATACGTCATCTCTACCGGGTGGTAACCACCACGGGGTGAGACGGGAAGGCGCTGAGAGACCCGTCGGCTGGCGACGGCCAAATCGCAACCTTACGCCCCCTATGGGAGTCCCTTGTGTACGGCCGTTCGGGCCCCGGTGGCCTAAGGTGGCCGAATAACTTCACAAGCCGGGCAAATGCCTGTGCTCTGGATCACTGCGCCCTGTGGCGTCTGATGGGGAGTGCGGCGAGCCTCCCCCTTCACTCCGTATGCTCCGCATAACGCCGTATGGGGGCGGCCCCACGCGTTTGGGCGGGATCGGTGGCCGGGTACTTGCGCGAACAGCCCGGCCCGTGTGGACTACGCCCAATGCCCCGCGCCCGCGCGGGGCGATCAAGACAATTTCTGCAGGATGACAGGAGGCAATCCGTGAGCGCGACCGCGGACCACGCGGAGGAGCGGACCAACCCGGCCGCCAGGCTGGGTTTCGAGCCCGGGCAGGTGGTCCAGGAGATCGGCTACGACGACGACGTCGAGCAGGAGCTGCGTGAAGCCATCGAGGAGCTCACCGGTACCGAGCTCGTCGACGAGGAATACGGTGATGTGGCCGATGCCGTGGTGCTGTGGTTCCGAGAGGACGACGGCGACCTGACCGACGCGCTCGTGGATGCCATCACCATGATCGACGAAGGCGCCCCGGTCTGGCTGATGACCCCCAAGACCGGTCGCGACGGGTATGTGGAGCCCAGCGACATCGGTGAGGCGGCGCAGACCGCCGGTCTGTCCCAGACCAAGAGCATCAACGCGGGCAAGGACTGGAGCGGGAGCCGCCTGGTCACCCCGAAGTCGGCTCGTTCAAGCAAGCGCTGAGGTCGCTCGGCAGCACCCGTGTGAGAGCCCCCCTCCGACGACGTTCGGGCGGGGGCTCTGCGCGTAGGGTGGTCGCGATCTGTTGAGCTTCCTTCGAAGGGATATCTCCCCGTGGCTGTCGTGGTCGGTACGAAGGCCCCCGAATTCGCGTTGAAGAACCAGCATGGCGAGCAGGTCACGCTCTCCCAGTTCCGCGGCAAGAAGAATGTCGTGCTGCTCTTCTACCCCTTCGCCTTCACCGGCGTCTGCACGGGCGAGCTGTGCGCGCTCCGCGATGAGCTGCCGACGTTCGTGAACGACGATGTGCAGCTGCTCGCCGTCTCCAATGACTCGCCGTTCAGCCTGCGCGTCTTCGCCGAGCAGGAGAACCTCGGTTACCCGCTGCTCTCCGACTTCTGGCCGCACGGCGAGGCGTCGCGCGCTTACGGCGTCTTCGACGAGGAGAAGGGCTGCGCGCTGCGCGGCACCTTCGTGATCGACAAGGAGGGTGTGGTGCGCTGGACCGTTGTCAACGGTCTGCCCGACGCCCGTGACCTGGCCGATTACGCGCGGGCGCTCGAAGCGCTCTGACCTGCCCGGTGCGGATGGCGCCCCCGGCGGGCGCGACACCCCCGAAGACCGGCGCACGGTCGTACCGGTCGGAGGGAACCGCTCACTAGGATCGACACGTTGATCCGATGGCAACCGTATGCACGGGGGCACGATGTGCTCCTGACGAAACTCGAATGGGAGGACTCGTGGGAGTCAGCCTCAGCAAGGGCGGCAACGTCTCGCTGACCAAGGAAGCCCCTAACCTGACCGCGGTCATCGTCGGTCTCGGCTGGGACGCCCGTACCACCACGGGCACTGACTTCGACCTTGACGCCAGCGCGCTGCTGGCCAACGCCGAGGGCAAGGTCACCAACGACGGCAACTTCGTCTTCTTCAACAACCTGAAGAGCCCCGACGGGTCCGTCGAGCACACGGGTGACAACATCACCGGTGAGGGCGAGGGCGACGACGAGCAGATCAAGGTCAACCTCGCGGGCGTTCCCGCCGACGTCGACAAGATCGTGTTCCCGGTCTCGATCTACGACGCGGAGACCCGCCAGCAGAGCTTCGGCCAGGTGCGTAACGCGTTCATCCGCGTCGTGAACCAGGCCGACAACGTCGAGCTCGCCCGCTACGACCTGAGCGAGGACGCCTCGACCGAGACCGCGATGGTCTTCGGCGAGCTGTACCGCAGCGGTACGGAGTGGAAGTTCCGCGCCATCGGCCAGGGCTACGCCTCGGGCCTGCGCGGCATCGCCCAGGACTTCGGCGTCAACGTCTGACCGACGCCCCTCAGGCCGTACCGCTCCGGCGCCGCACACCTCCCGACCTTCCGCCGGGGGCCCGCTCATCCCGGGAGTGCGGCGCCGGACGCGTCCCGCGACGCGGCACCCACGGGCGCGGTGCCGGGGGCGGCGCGGTGCCGCCACGCGGTCGCCGGGCCCGGACGCCGGGACGTCCTCGCGGAGCGGCGCGCGGGGAGCGAGCAGAACGAGCGGAACACGCAGTATGAGCAGTACTGGCAGGACCAGCAGAGCGCGCGGTACGAGTAGTGCGGGTGACGCAGTGCGAGTCGTACGAGGCGCCAGATTTCCGGGGAGGACGTAAAAACATGGGCGTAACACTCGCCAAGGGGGGCAATGTCTCCCTCTCGAAGGCCGCGCCGAATCTCACCCAGGTGCTGGTGGGACTGGGCTGGGACGCGCGTTCCACCACGGGAGCGCCGTTCGACCTCGACGCCAGCGCGCTGCTGTGCCAGTCGGGCCGGGTGCTCGGCGATGAGTACTTCGTCTTCTACAACAACCTCAAGAGTCCCGAGGGCTCCGTCGAGCACACGGGCGACAACCTCACCGGCGAGGGCGAGGGTGATGACGAGTCGCTGATCGTGGATCTGTCCAAGGTTCCGGCGAATGTCGACAAGATTATTTTTCCGGTGTCGATCCATGACGCCGACAGCCGGGGCCAGAGCTTCGGGCAGGTGAGCAACGCGTTCATCCGCGTCGTCAACCAGGCGGACGGCAGCGAGTTGGCCCGCTACGACCTCAGCGAGGACGCCTCCAGCGAGACGGCGATGATCTTCGGTGAGGTCTACCGGTACGGGGGAGAGTGGAAGTTCCGTGCCGTGGGTCAGGGGTACGCGTCGGGTCTGCGAGGTATCGCTCTAGACTTCGGGGTCAACGTTTCGTAAAACCGCGCACAAGCGCGCGGGGGACCCTCACACACGATTGGGTGGCCAGTGCTCCTGAGAACCTTCGGCTGGTCCTTCGGCGTCACCGCCGCGGGACTCGCCTGTGCCGCGATCTTCTGGGGCTGGGAGGCGTTCGCCATTGTCGCGATCCTCTCGGTGCTTGAGATCTCGCTGTCCTTCGACAACGCGGTCGTCAACGCCGGTGTGCTGAAGAAGATGAATGCCTTCTGGCAGAAGATCTTCCTCAGTATCGGCATCATCATCGCCGTCTTCGGCATGCGGCTGGTCTTCCCCGTCGTCATTGTGGCCGTCACCGCGCAGCTCGGTCCCATCGAGGCCGTGAAGCTGGCGATGAACGACGCCGACAAGTACGAACAGCTGGTCACCGACGCCCACCCGGCCATTGCCTCCTTCGGTGGCATGTTCCTGCTCATGATCTTCCTCGACTTCATTTTCGATGAGCGTGAGCACCAGTGGATCGGCTGGCTGGAGCGCCCGCTGTCCCGGCTCGGCAAGATCAACGGGTTCTCGGTGTGTGTCGCGCTGATCGGTCTGCTGGTCGTCGCGACCACCATCGCCACCCAGGCCGCCCAGCACAGCGGCGGGCATGTGGACAAGGCGGCCACGGTGATGCTCTCCGGCATCGCCGGTCTGATCACGTATCTCGTCGTCGGCGGGCTCTCGGGACACTTCGAGAACAAGCTGGAGGAAGAGGAAGAACGGGAACACGAGGCCGAGGAAGAGGCCAAGCGGGAGGGCAAGGACCCCACCCTGGTCGGACTCGCCGGCAAGGCCGCGTTCTTCATGTTCCTCTACCTCGAAGTGCTGGACGCCTCCTTCTCGTTCGACGGTGTGATCGGTGCCTTCGCCATCACCAACCACATCTTCTGGATGGCGCTCGGCCTCGGCATCGGCGCGATGTACGTCCGTTCGCTCACCGTCTACCTGGTCCGCCAGGGCACCCTTGACGACTACGTCTACCTGGAGCACGGCGCGCACTACGCGATCGGCGCTCTCGCCGTCCTGCTGATGATCACCATCAAGTGGCACATCCACGAGGTCATCACCGGCCTCATCGGCGTCGGTCTGATCGCTGCTTCCTTCTGGTCCTCCGTTCACCGCAACCGCCGCATCGCGGCGAACGGCGGCGAGGGCCCCGGTGGCTCGAAGGAGAAGTCCGAGGTCTCCTCAGGAGTGTGACCTGGGGCAGGATGAGGGAACGCTCTGAAGGGGGCGGCCGCGAGGGTTCACCTCGCGGCCGCCCCTTCGTTGTGGGCACCGAGAGTGGGGGAGTGCGGGCATGGCATTCTGGGACAACTGGGGACGCGGGACCGGGCAGGACTTCGACAGCGGCAGCGCGTCAGGCGCCGTCGAACTGACCCGACGACATCCCTCGGTCTCCCTGACCAAGCAGGGCGCGGCGAGCGGCAACCTCCGGGTCAACCTCTCCTGGCGCATGCGGACCTCCGACTTCAACACCAGGTCGGCGCGCGGCAAGAGCCTGCTGCGGCACCCGATGCGGATGTTCCAGCCGGAGATGGTGCAGGCCCAGGGGCCCGCGATGGTCAATGTGGACCTCGACCTGGCGTGCATGTACGAGCTCAAGAGCGGCGGCAAGGGCGTCGTACAGCCGCTCGGCAGCTTCTTCGGCTCGCTCAACGAGCCGCCGTATGTGCAGCTCAGCGGCGACGACCGGTTCGGGTCGCCGTCAGGCGAGACGGTCTACGTCAACATGGACCACAAGGACGACTTCAGCAGGCTGCTCGTCTTCGTCTACATCTACGACGGCACGCCCGCCTTCGACCGCACCCACGGCATAGTGACGCTCTTCCCGAGCAACGGGCCGAGGATCGAGATCACGCTCGACGAGCGCGCTCCGCAGGCCCGCTCGTGCGCCGTGGTGCTCATAGAGAACGTCAAGGGCGAGATGATGGTGCGCCGCGAGGTGAAGTACGTCTACGGCTTTCAGGCCGAACTCGACCGGCTCTACGGGTGGGGTCTGCAGTGGGGCCGGGGATACAAGCAGGCCAAGGTGTGACGCGGTGAGCGCGTGCCGGGGAGGCGCGCCGCCCGGCGCCGCGACGGCCGTGGCCTGAGACGCCCGGCGGTGCGCTGCCGTGCCTCCCGGCCGGGTGCCGGGTGTCTGCCGGGTGCCGGGTGTCTGGGTGCCGCGTGCCGCCCCGGCTCACCTCCGCTGGAACTGCGGTCCCTGCGGTGGCAGCCGGAACGCCGGGTCGGGCACGCGCTGCGGGTGCTGCGGATAGCCGTAAGCGGGGTGCTGCGGGTAGCCGTAGGCGGGCTGCGGCGGGAGCGGCGGTGGAGCGGGTGGGGGCGGCGGAAAGCCGTAGCCCGTGCCGGGCTGCCGCTGCGGGACGGGCTGCGGCGGGACGGGCGCGGGGGCGGGCGGGGGCTGCTGCGCCTGCGGCACCGGCATCGGCGCCGGGATGGTGGGCGGCTCCGGCTCCGTGGCGGGGGTGCCCGCGCTCTCATCGACGGAGATGCCGAACTCGGTGGCCAGGCCGACCAGTCCGGAGTCGTAACCCTGACCCAGCGCGCGGAACTTCCAGCCTTCCCCGCGCCGGTACAGCTCGCCGCAGATCAGTGCCGTCTCCTCGCCCGTCTCGGCGGTGACGTCGAAGACCGCGACGGGGTCGGCGGCGTCCCCGGCCGCCGCGTCGTACAGCAGAACGCTCAGGTCGCGGACACGGCCGAAGGGGCCGCCGTCCGCGGAGGCGGCGAGTACCACGCGGGTGACGCCCGCTTCCAGCGCCGCGAGATCGGCCTCGATGGTGTCCGTGAGACCCTCGGTAAGCCGTTTTTTGGGCAGATGTCTCACCAGACCGGAAGGGTGCCGTGGCTGGTTGTAGAAGACGAAGTCCTCGTCGGAGCGGACGTGGCCGTCACCGGCCAGCAGCAGCGCGGAGGCGTCCACATCGGGTACATCAGGCCCCGGAGTCCAGCGCAGCACCGCTCGTACGGCTGTGGCCTGCAGCGGGATGTTCGACCCCTTCGACATCGCGTGCGTCATAGCCGCAATCCTGCCCTCCTGACGGGCGATGGAACAACGTGGGGGCGACGGAGGGCAAGGACATCGTACGGATGCATGTGAGTTACGCGATTTTCACGCTCTTGGGGAAGTCTTGACCGAGCATCGGCCGTACGATAATCGGCCACACTTCCGGCCGGTGGGGCCGTGGGAGTACTGCGGCAGCGCGGGGAGTTATATGCGTCATTTCGGACACTTGTCGGCTGAGGTGCGGAAGGATCTGTTCCATCGAGAGCCCGTCTCCTTTACGGCGGACTCCCCGAGCCAGATCCTCGCCACCGCCCTGGGCGCCACGCTCTACAGCCCCGCCACCCGCCCCAACCTCGCCGACGCCGTCGTCAAACAGGCAGGTCAGGGTGTGGTGTCCATGGTGCTGTGCCTGGAGGACTCCATTGACGACAGCGAGGTGGCACCGGCGGAAGCCAACCTCGTGCGGCAGTTCGCCGAGCTCGCCGAGCGCGGCGTCGGTGAGCTGCTGCCGCTGTTGTTCATCCGGGTCAGGGCGGCCGAGCAGATCCCGGACCTGGTCCGGCGGCTCGGTACCTCCGTACGGCTGCTGTCTGGATTCGTGCTCCCCAAGTTCACCGAGGAACGAGGCGTTCCGTTCCTTGAGGCGCTGGCCGCCAGCAACGCGGGGCTCGAACGGCGGCTCTACGCCATGCCCGTACTCGAATCACCCGAGCTGCTGCACCTGGAGACCCGCGCCGAGACGCTGAGCGGCATCGCCCGCACCGTCGACAAGTACCGCGACCGCGTCCTGGCGCTGCGGCTCGGAGTCACCGACTTCTGCTCGGCGTACGGGCTGCGCCGGGCACCCGACATGACCGCGTACGACGTCCAGCTCGTCGCCTCCGTCATCGCCGACGTCGTCAACGTGCTCGGGCGCGCGGACGGCACCGGGTTCACGGTCACCGGGCCCGTCTGGGAGTACTTCAAGCCGCATGAGCGCATGTTCAAACCGCAGCTGCGCCGCAGCCCCTTCATGGGGCAGGCGGAGGCGCTGCGCACGGCGCTCATCGAGCACGACATGGACGGGCTGCTCCGCGAGATCGAACTCGACCGCGCCAACGGCCTGCTGGGCAAGACCTGTATCCACCCCACCCACGTGGCGCCCGTCCACGCGCTGTCGGTCGTCAGCCACGAGGAGTTCAGCGACGCGGCGGACATCCTCGAACCGGACCGTTGCGGCGGCGGTGTGCTGCGCTCGGCGTACACCAACAAGATGAACGAGGTGAAGCCGCACCGCGCCTGGGCGGAACGCACCATGCTGCGCGCCGAGGTCTTCGGTGTCGCGCGGGAGAACGTGGGCTTCGTGGAACTGCTCTCGGCCGGGCTGCCCACAGGATGAGCCAGAAGCGGCAGCGCGGCGGCACGGCAGCGAACAGCGGCAGCGGACGGCGGCAGGGCGGGGCAGGAGCGGCGAGGCTGGTGCAGGTATGGCTCTTGTGGCTGGTGTGACAGATGTGATGGGTGTGAGCGCTGCTGATGGGGTTGCCACTGGCGCGTGGGACGGTCGGTACGTGGGATGAACGGGAACAACAGAGTGGGGCATGGCGTGATGTGGTCAGGGCAGTGGGTCGCGGACCAGCTGGGAGTCGGTCTGGACGACGCACCCACGGGCCCGCACGGCGGCGGCGACGGGAGTGCCGACGGCAGCGGCGGTGCGGGTGAGAGCGGTGGCGCCGGGCTGCGTGAGCTGCTCGGCCTGGCGCTGCGGCGCAACCCGAAGCGGGCCCATCTGCTCGTGTCGAACGTCCTGGGCAAGCACGTACCGCAGCGGCCGGCCACCGTGTACGGCGCGGGCGTACGGCTCGGCGAACGCGTCAGGGAGCTACTCGGCGACGCGGACGCGGCCCGCGCGGTCGTCCTCGGCTACGCGGAGACGGCGACCGGCCTCGGGCACAGCGTCGCCGACGGGCTGGCCCTCGCGCCCTACCTGCACTCGACCCGCAGGCCGGTGGACGGCGTCGAGCCGGTCGGCGGGTTCGAGGAGGAGCACAGCCACGCGACCTCGCATCTGCTGCTCCCCGAAGACCCCGGACTGCTCGCGGGGAACGGCCCGTTGGTGCTCGTGGACGACGAGCTCTCCACCGGCCGCACGGTCCTGAACACCATCGGGGCGCTGCACCGGCGCTTCCCCCGCGACCGGTACGTCGTGGTGGCGCTGGTCGACATGCGGTCGGCCGCGGACCGGGACGGGCTGGAGCGCTTCGCCTCTGAGCTGGGCGCTCGCGTCGATCTGGTCGCCCTGGCCTCCGGTACGGTGCGGCTGCCCGGCGATGTGCTGGGGCGCGGCCAGGCGCTCGTGGCCGCGCACGAGGACGCGGCCGCCGGGGCGCCGACACTCCCCGCGCCACGGTCGGCCGACGGGCGCCCGGCGGCCCACCGCGTGGACCTCGGCTGGCCCGCCGGGCTCCCCGACGGTGGCCGCCACGGCTTCACCCCGGAGCACCGGGCGACGCTGGAGGCCGCACTGCCGACGATGGCGGCACGGATCGCCCAGGGGCTGAGCGCGGTCCCGGAGCACGGTGCCGCCACGGCCGCCGGCGGTCCCGGCGAGCCGGCTCGCACGCCGCGCGTGCTCGTCCTCGGCTGTGAGGAGCTGATGTACACGCCGCTGCGGCTCGCCGGCGCCCTCGACGACGCGCTGCGGGCACCAGGGACCCAGCCGTGGGCCGGAGCCGACGTGCGGTTCTCCACCACCACCCGCTCGCCGGTGCTCGCCCTCGACGACCCCGGGTACGCCATCCGTACCCGCCTCACCTTCCCCGCCCACGACGCCCCCGTGGACGGTCCAGGCCCGCGCTTCGCCTACAACGTGGCCCCGGGCAGCGACGACGGCCGCAGATTCGACGCCATCGTCGCCGTCGTGGACTCGACGGCCGACACCGCCGGACTGCACCCCCCGGGCGGTCTGCTCGACGTGCTCGCCGACCACACCGACCGGCTGCTGCTCGCCGTCGTCCCCTCCTACGCCCCCGCCGCCCACCCGCGCACGCGCCCGCGTGTGCCCGACCGACAGGCGCCCCCCATGCCAGAACCGCTTCGCGGGCCCGACTTCTCCTCGTACGCCCCCGACGAGATCGGCTGGCTGCTCCAGGACTTCTCCGCCGTCACCCTGGAGGCGCCGACCGAGGAGCGGGAAGAGGCCATCCAGCGCGGCGGGGCGCACTACGCCGAGTCACTGCCCGTCGAGTACCAGCCGAGCGAGGCGTACCAGGCGCTGTTCCGGGCCGCGCTGGACACCTCGGCGGACCGGATCGCCCGGGCGGTCGGCGCCGTCACCGAGACGGTGCTCGCCGAACACCCGCTGCGGCCCGGCCGGAGCCCCCAGTCCCGCCCCGTGCTCGTCTCGCTGGCGCGGGCGGGCACCCCGGTCGGCGTACTGATGCGGCGCTGGGCGCGCCACGCGCACGGGTACGAACTGCCGCACTACGCCATCTCCATCGTGCGCGGCCGGGGCATCGACGCCGCGGCGCTGCGCTGGCTCGCCGACCACCACGATCCGGCGGACGTCGTGTTCATCGACGGCTGGACGGGGAAGGGCGCCATCACTCGCGAACTGGCGGCGGCCGTCGAGAAGTTCGAAGCGGCGGAAGGGGGCCGGCGCGGGGCGGGCCGGTTCGACCCGCGGATCGCCGTGCTCGCCGACCCCGGGCGGTGCGTGGAGACCTACGGCACCCGCGATGACTTCCTCATCCCCTCCGCGTGCCTGAACTCCACCGTCTCCGGCCTCATATCGCGCACCGTGCTCCGCGCCGACCTGGTCGGCCCCGGTCAGTTCCACGGTGCGAAGTTCTACCGCGAGCTGGCGGACACGGACGTCTCCGGCCTGTTCCTCGACACGATCTCCGCCTGCTTCGACGACGTGGCCGAGGAGGTGGAGGCCGACGTGAAGGCGTTGGCGTCCGCCGACCGGACCCCCACCTGGGAGGGCTGGGCCGCCGTCGAGCGGATCAGCGAGGCGTACGGCATCCACGACGTGAACCTCGTCAAGCCGGGCGTCGGCGAGACGACCCGGGTGCTGCTGCGCCGCGTCCCGTGGAAGATCCTCGCCCAGCGCGGTGTCGGCGCCGACCTCGACCATGTGCGCCTGCTGGCCGACCAGCGCGGCGTCCCGGTGGAGGAGGTCGACGGCCTGCCGTACACCTGCGTCGGACTGATCCACCCCCGCTACACGCGCGGCGCGACCGGCGCCGACGGAAAGGCCGCCGCACAGTGACCACCACCGAACCGGTACCGAACACCCCGGCGGCGCCGACGCCCACCGGGCCGACGGCGCACGCTCCGGCGCACCCGGCCGCGGCCCGCCCCGGCCCGACGCTCATCGCCAGCGACCTCGACCGCACCCTGATCTACTCCGCCGCCGCGCTCGGGCTCGACATGCCGGACGCGCTGGCGCCCCGGCTGCTGTGCGTCGAGGTGTACGAGCGCAAGCCGCTGTCGTACCTGACGGAGACCGCGGCGGCCCTCCTCGCCGACCTCGCGGCGACGACGGTGTTCGTGCCGACGACGACACGGACCCGGGAGCAGTACGGGCGCCTCAGCCTGCCCGGCCCCGCCCCTCGGTACGCGATCTGCGCCAACGGCGGCCACCTCCTCGTCGACGGCGAGAGCGACCGCGGCTGGCAGGCGGTGGTCCGCCGGGCGCTGACCGCCGAGTGCGCGGGCCTCGATGAGGTGCGGCGGCACCTCATCGCCACGGCGGACCCGGCCTGGCTGCTCAAGGAGCGCGTCGCGGAAGACCTGTTCGCGTATCTCGTGGTCGAGCGCGCGCTGCTGCCCGACGGCTGGGTGCGGGAGCTGACCTCGTGGGCGGACGAGCGCGGCTGGGGCGTGTCGCTCCAGGGCCGCAAGCTGTACGTGGTGCCGAAGCCGCTGACGAAGAGCGCGGCCGTCGCCGAGGTGGCGCGGCGCAGCGGAGCGGGCCACGTTCTCGGCGCGGGGGACTCCCTCCTCGACGCGGACCTCCTGCTCGCCGCCGACCTGGGCTGGCGGCCCGGTCACGGTGAACTGGCCGACGAGAACTGGTCGGCGCCGCATGTGACCGCCCTCGCCGAGCGCGGCGTGGCCGCCGGGGAGGAGATCCTGCGCCGCTTCGCGGCGGCGGCAGCGGCGACGGCTCGGACAGCGGGCACGGCAGGAACGCCCGGAACGGCACACACAGCGACAGACACAGCCGCAGGCACACCGACAGCCACAGGCACAACGACAGCCGCAGCCACAGGCACAACGCCAGCCGCAGCCGCTGCCGCCGCCGGGACGCTCACCCCCGCCGCTTCCCCTGGCCGGGCCGGGTGAGCCGGACGGCGACGAACGCGGCGACCGCGAGAGCGGCCGCGGCGAGCACCGCCTTGGAGTAGACCGACATGTAGGCGGAGACGTCCTCCCAGTTGTCGCCGAGCGCGTAACCGGCGAGGACGAACACGGTGTTCCAGATCAGGCTGCCCAGCGTGGTCAGGCAGACGAAGGCGGGCATCGGCATGCGTTCGATGCCCGCCGGTATGGAGATGAGGCTGCGGAAGATGGGGATCATGCGGCCGAAGAACACGGCCTTCGTGCCGTGCCGGGAGAACCAGCGCTCGGTCCTGCCGATGTCGGCGGCCTTGACCAGCGGCAGCCGCCCGGCGAGCGCGATCACCCGGTCCCTGCCGAGCAGCGCGCCCACCCAGTAGAGCGCGAGCGCTCCGACGACCGACCCGGCCGTGGTGCACAGCAGCACGGCCGGAAGGTTCATCTTGCCCTGCCCGGCGGAGAATCCCGCGAGCGGCAGGATCACCTCGCTCGGCAGCGGCGGGAACAGGTTCTCCAGTGCGATGGCGAGACCGGCGCCGGGCGCCCCCAGGGCGTCCATGAGCCCGGTCGCCCAGTCGGTGATGCGATCTGTCATGCCCCGAACGCTAGAAAACCGGGCGGTGCGGCGGCGATAGGGCGGGCCACCGGTTCCAGCGGCCGCGCTCCACAGCCGTAACCTGCGGAAATCCTCAGTGTGCGGGCCGGGGCATGCGGCTAGCGTGCGGGGCATGGGGAAGTGGGCGTGGCGTGGACTGCGCATAGCGGCGGGGCTCACCGTCGGCGGGTGTACGGCCGTCGTCGGGCTGCTCTACGCCGCCGTGGCCGGTCTCGCGCTGCTGAGTGTGTTCGTCTGGCCCCGGGCGCGGCACCACGTGCTGCGGGTGGTGGCGGGCGGGGCGCGGTGGCTGACCGAGCTGGAGCGGTGGCGGCTGGGGCGCTTCCTGGGCATCGAGATCGGCTCGGCGTACGGGGGCAGCCGGGCGCTCGGCTACCTCGCGGTCCGCTGGGTGCTGGGGGCGCTCGGCTCCCTGGTGGTGTTCACCGCGCTGGTCGGCCTGGGGTACGGATCGCTGCTGATCTGGGGGTGGGTGATCTTCAAGAGGGAGAACATCGACGCCCAGGTCCTCTCGGCGATCGCCGGGCTGTTCCTCCTCTTCCTCACCGCGCAGAGCGTCTTCGGCGTGGCCGCTCTCGAACGGCAACTGGCCTGGCGCCTCCTCGGCCCCAGCCCGCACAACGTGATGCGCCGCCGGATCGAGGAACTGGCCAGCAGCCGGGCGGGTGTCGTCGCGGCCGTCCACGACGAGCGCCGCCGCATCGAACGCGACCTGCACGACGGGGTGCAGCAGCGGCTCGTGGCCCTCGGCATGCTCCTCGGCAGGGCCCGTCGCAGCCAGGACCCCGAACGCGCGCACACGCTCCTCGTGCAGGCCCACGAGGAGAGCAGGCAGGCGGTGGAGGAACTACGCGCCGTGGCCTGGCGGGTCTACCCCACGGTGCTCGACGAGGCGGGTCTGCGCGCCGCGCTGGAGACCGTCGCCGAACGCTCCAGCCTCCCCGTACGCCTCGACTACGAGCTGACCGCGGAACCCGCGACGCCGGTCCGTACGGTGGCCTACTTCGTGGTCTGCGAGGCGGTCACCAACACCATCAAGCACGCGGGCGCCGCACGGATTCACATCACGGTCACGCGCGCGCCCGCGTCATCCGGACGCATGGCGCTCATGGCCGCCGCCGCGGTGGCCGACCGTACGCCGGTGTCTCCCGCCGCCCTCCCCGGTCAACTCCCGGCGCGCGTCCTGCGCGTACGGATCGCCGACGACGGCTCCGGCGGCGCCGACCCGGCGGGCAGCGGTCTGTTCGGGCTGGCCCAGCGGGTCGCCGCGATCGACGGCAGCCTGCGGGTCGACAGCCCGCCAGGCGGCCCCACCACCATCACAGCGGAGCTGCCGTGCGCGTGATCCTGGCCGACGATTCGACACTGCTGCGCGAGGGCCTGATCCGCCTGCTCGCGGAGGAGGGCCACGACGTCGTGGCGGCGGTCGGCGACGCCGTGGCCCTGCTCAGGGCCGTCGACGCGCACCCTGCCGACGCCGTCGTCGTCGACGTCCGCATGCCGCCCACACACACCGACGAGGGGCTGCGCGCCGCCCTGGAGATCCGGCGCAGCCACCCCGGGCTCGGCGTGCTGGTGCTGTCGCAGTACGTCGAGAAGCGGTACGCGACCGAGCTATTGTCCGGCGAGCTGACGGGGCACGGAGGTGGCGTCGGGTACCTGCTCAAGGACCGGGTGGTGGAGGTGGACGAGTTCCTGGACGCGCTGGAACGTGTCGCCGCGGGCCAGGCCGCCTTCGACCCGGAGGTGGTACGCCGGCTGCTCGCCCGCAGCACCCACACCGACCCGCTCGCCCGGCTCACCCAGCGGGAGCGGGACGTGCTCGACGCGATGGCGCAGGGGCACGCCAACGCCGCCATCGCGGCACGGTTGCACGTCTCCCGCAGCGCCGTCGAAAAGCACATCAACGCGATCTTCGACAAGCTCGAACTGACCGGCACTTCGGGCTACAGTCGCCGAGTACTCGCCGTGCTTCGTTATGTGGGAAGTTGAGGGATTACGTGCCGGAGTCCAAGCGCCCGCCGATCTCACCCGAGCTGCATGACTACGTCCTCGCGCACAACCCGCCACTGGACCCCGTACAGCGCGCGCTGGTGGAGACCACCCACGCCCAACTGCCGGGCCAGGCAGAGATGCAGGTCGCCGAGGAACAGGGTCCGCTGCTCGCCTTTCTGGTCCGGCTGACCGGCGCCCGGCACATCGTGGAGGTGGGCACCTTCACCGGTCTGTCCGCGCTGTCCATGGCGCAGGCGCTCCCGGCCGACGGGAAGCTCATCGCCTGCGACGTCTCCGAGGAGTGGACGTCGTTCGGGCGGCAGGCGTGGCAGAAGGCGGGTGTCGCCGACCGTATCGACCTGCGCATCGCCCCCGCGCTGGAGACGCTGCGCGCGATGTCCACCGACCCGCACATCGACCTGGCGTTCGTGGACGCGGACAAGCCCGGCTACATCGGGTACTGGGAGGAGTTGGTGCCGAGGATGCGCCCCGGCGGGCTGATCATCGCGGACAACGTCCTCTACCACGGCGAGGTCGTGGAACCCGCGGCCTCGGGCAACGCCGCCGCCATCCGCGCCTTCAACGACCATGTGCTGGCCGACTCCCGCACCGAGACGGTCATGCTTGAGGTCGCCGACGGCCTGACGCTGGCCCGCCGCGTGACCGACTGAGCGCCGACCGGCGGCCGCGGCCCGGGTTCACCTCGGAAACCGGGAACGGCGCGGCTGGAACCGCCCCGCCGACGGCCTCTGGCGGCGGCGTGGCAGCCGCGCCGCCGCACCCGCGGGTGATGGCCCCACCCTCCTCGGCCGAGCCCCGCACACGGCGCGGGAAGCCGCCCACGTACCCCACCTGACGTGGGCTTTTGTCGCCCCTGGGCCTACGATTACCCCCTGGGGAAAGGGGCTCGGATGGACCGGGATATCCGTACGGTGGACGACGTGCTCAGGCTGCTGGACGGCCTGTTCGCACCCGAGGCCGACCGCTGGACAGCTGACGGGGCCTCGTGGTGGGACGGCTTCTACGCCGACCGCTCCAAGCCGGTGCCGTTCTTCGTGGCGAAGCCCGACGAGAACCTGGTCAGCTACCTCGACCGCGGCCTGATCACCGCGGGGCGCGCCCTCGACCTGGGCTGCGGGCCGGGCCGCAACGCGCTCCACCTCGCCTCGCTGGGCTTCGAGGTGGACGCCGTCGATCTCTCCCCGGCGGCCATCGCCTGGGCCGAGGAGCGCGCCCGGGAGGCAGGGGCGGAGGTCCGCTTCCGCCGCGGTGACGCCTTCTCCCTCGTCGGCACCGAACCCGGGGCCACCGAACCCGGGGCCACCGAACCCGGCAGCACCGAACTCAGCGGCATCGAACGCAGCGGCCCGTACGACCTGATCTACGACTCCGGCTGCTTCCACCACCTGCCGCCGCACCGCCGCATCAGCTACCTCGCCCTCCTGGACCAAGTCCTCGCGCCGGGTGGCCTGTTCGCCCTCACCTGTTTCGCGGCGGGCGGTATGGGCTCCGAACTCCCCGACGCCGACTTCTACCGGCAGTCCGGCCTCCAGGGCGGCCTCGCCTACACGCCGGAGGCCCTGCGCCGGATCTTCTCCGACCTCACGGAGGTCGAACTGCGCCGGATGCACGACGAACCACCCGAGTCGCCCAGCTTCGGCGAACCCTTCCTGTGGACCGCCTTGTTCCGCCGCGCCGCCCAGCCGTAGCCGCCGCGCCAGGGCCGACGGGCCCCGAGCCCGTCACGACGACGACTGCGCCTGCGCCGCCGCGCGTTCGCGGGCGCGTGCGGCGCGTACGGGATCGCCGAGCCGCTCTTCGAGGCGGGCCTGGGCCGCCCAGTTGTACGGGCACACCGGGCGCAGCTGGATGCGTTCGCTCAGCAGAGTGCGCGCCAGCTCGGTGTGGCCACCGTGCAGGGCCGCCTCCACCAGGGTGCGCTGGACGGCGTCGCGCTGAGCGTGGCTGCCGCCGAACTCGTGCAGGCGGTGACGCACGGGCAGCAGCAGATCGACAGTCCGGCCGTAGTCCCGCAGCCCGTACGCGATCAGCGCCCGGCAGACCGGCAGGCCGATGTCCGCGGTCATGGCGCGGTTGGAGAGACCGCCCCGCGCCGTGGCCAGCCACGCCTCCCGGTCGCGCACCAGGCGTTCCGCCTGGGCGAATCGGCCCGCCCCCACGTAGGCCATCACGGCGTGGGCGTCGTTGAAGGCGTAGTAGGCGCCGTCCGCCCGGCTCTCCCAGGCATCGGCGAGCCGGGCCCACCGTGCGCTCTGGTCGTCCTGTGCCAGATAGAGGCGCCACAGCAGGGCCGCGGCGTCGATGAGTTCCATCGCCACTGCCGGCGCCCCCTCGTTGTGGAGCGCGGAGTCGTAGATCTCCAGCACCCGGGCGGTGTCGCCGAGTTCCAGGCAGTACAGGGTGTAGTGCCACCAGTTGTGCACGGTGAGCAGCGTGCCGGAGGCCCAGTCGTCGGTACGGGAGTCGAGGAAGCGGATTCCGTCCTGGTACCGGCCACGCATCTCATAGGTGTGCACGACGCCGTGCACGCCCCACACGTCATGGGGATGCCGCGCGAGGGCGGCCAGCCCCACCTCCTCAGCGCGTTCGTAGTGCCCGGTCTCCTCCAGGCCGAACGCGTACATGCCCAGCAGCGGACCACGGTGCGGATCGTCGTCGGGCCAGGCGCTCAGGGCGCCGCCGACGCGGTCGCGCAGACGGGGCGCGTCGCCGGTGAGGAAGTCATGCTGGTGCCCCACGGACAGCGCCAGCGCGTCGCGCGGATACGCGACGGTGAGCTCACCGAGCAGGCGCCCGGCGCCGCGGACGTCCCCGTCCAGCCAGGCGGTCGCGGCGGCGAGATGCATGCGCTCCCGCGACGTCAGCGCCCCCTCGTCAAGACCGGACCGGAACCGGCCAAAAGCCTGCCGCGCCGCGGCCGCGTCCTTCTCCTCGGTCCCCAGTACGCCCAGGTAGGCGGCCAGGACCTGCCCCATCGCCGACCGCGGCGAGTCGGCGAGCACCAGCTGCGCCCTCTCGGCGACTTCCGGCCGGAAGAACAGCAGGTCATCCAGGGCCTGTTCGTAATGGGCGCCGGCCTCGGCGCTGGTGCCGCTCATGCCGTGCCCGTGCCGGTCCGCTGTCATGGCTCGCTCCTTCGGGGGCGCTAACGCGTGTGGTTCAGGCTGAAAGCGAAGCCGTCCCCGCCACGCCGGACTGGCCGAGAGGAGACGGACGCCGTAAAGCCCAGGACAGCTTGCCCACCACACGGGCGCGGCATGGCACCCGGAAGCATGAGGGAGTCGGCAGGGCAGTGGCGGGGCGCGGTGACCGAGAAGTGAACAGCTGGTCGAAGCCTGTGGACTGCCCAGCGAACGCGCCCCGCGCGGTTAGGCTCCCAGCGGGGGACCCGCGCGGCCGGACCGGCACGAGTACGGGGCGTTACGGAGGGGAACTGCCGCTCCGTACGGTCACGGTGCCGCCACCGGACACCAGGAGAGACAGCCACCCCAGAGCAAGAGCGACGAACACCGAAACCGAGCACACCGAAACCGGCCACGGAAACTGGCCACCGAAACCGAAGTCCGAGACCGAACACCGAGTACGGCACACCGAGTACGGCCCGGCGAGTTCAAGAGGGGGAGAGCAGCAGTGGTGGACGGCGCGACGCAAGGGGGCAGCGCATCGGCGGGCCGACAGCAGACGATCTACCGCAAGGTGGCGGCCGACCTCCGCCAGGAGATCACCGAGGGCGCGTACGGCTCCGGCGGCCGACTGCCCGCCGAGGTTGACCTGGCTCAGCGGTACGGAGTCTCCCGGGGCACCATCCGCCAGGCACTGTCCGTGCTGCGCGCCGACGGCCTGGTCACCTCCCGGCGAGGCACCCGCCGCGTCGTCCTCGGCACCGAGCGCGTGCAGAGCTTCGGCGAACTGCTGAGCTTCACCCGCTGGGCGCGCTCGATCGGCGAGGAGCCCGGCGGCCAGGTCGTCGACATCACCCGCCGCCCGGCCGACAGCACCGAGCGCGAACAACTCCGGCTGCGCGCCGACGACGTCGTCTACCGGGTGCTGCGCGTCCGTACGCTCTCGGGACGCCCGGTCATGGTGGAGCGCGCGGTCTACCCGGAGCCCATCGGCGCGCGGGTGGCCGCGCTGGAGCCGGACACCGTCTCGCATACGGTGCCGATGGAGGAACAGGGCGTGCTCATCGCCGACGCCCAGCACACCATCGACCTCGCCCGCGCCGACGCGGACGACGCCCGGCTGCTCGGCTGCGCGGTGGGGGACCCTCTGCTGCGCGAGCGGCGCCGCAGCACGGACCCGGCTGGTTCGCCGATCGAGTGGTCGGAGGACCGGTACCTGCCGGGAACCGTGGCCTTTACGGTGCACAACTCAGCGGCGTCCAGCTCCCTCGCCCGCCGCCCGGGCACGGAGCCGACGGACGGCTGAGGGGGCGAGGCCTGTACGGGCTCGCCCCCTCAGCCGTCGCTGGGGCATCAGGACATCCGTGTGTCAGCCGCAGCAGCCGCCGCCGCAGCATCCGCCACCAGCGCCGCCGCCACCACCGCCACGCGGGGCGGTCGCGGTCGCGGTTCCGCCTACGGCGACCGTGGAGAGCAGCTTGACCGTGTCGTCGTGCCCGTCAGGGCAGGAGGCCGGCGCGCCGGATTCGGCCATCGGCCGGTTGAGCTCGAAGTTCGTGCCACAGGAGCGGCAGCGGTATTCGTAACGAGGCATGCCCGCAGCCTAACCGCAGCCGCCCTGCGGCCGACCGGCGTACGGCCGCTTCGACGCCGGGTAGCTTCGGCATCGCGAGCTTTCGGCGTCCGGCAGAGCCGCTACGTGCCCGCGCCCCGCTCGTCCCGTATCTCCTGCACGACCCGGGCCACGGTCCGCCGGACCGCCTCGGTCTCGGTCAGGAAGTGCCACCAGTCGGGATGCCGTCCCTCCAGCTCCGTGAGCGCGCGCTCCAGCCGGGCCACCGCGTCGTCCAGCGGCCGGGCGTGCCGCGGGTCAGGCGTGTTCCGCCCGGCCATGGCCAGTCGCTGCGCGTCCCGGATGGCGAAGCGCGTGCGCTCGACCTCCCGCGTCTGGTTGTGGGATACCTCGTCCAGCTGCCGCAGCCGTTCGCCCGCCGCCGAGACCGCCTCGTCGGTGGTGTTGAGCAGGGCCCGGGCGGTCGAGAGCAAGGAGATGGCGTCCGGCCAGCGCTGCTCGTCCCGGGCGACCCGCGCCTCCTTCAGCTTGGCCTCGGCCTGGGCGACGGACCGCGCGGCCTGCTCGGGCACCGGTTGCAGGTCCTGCCAGCACGCCGCGCTGTAGCGGCGGCGCAACTCGCTGAGAACGGGCTCGACGCCCTCCGCGCGGGTGGTGATGCCCTGGGCGCGCGTACGCAGTGAGACCAGCCGCTTGTCGATGTCGGCGGCCGTCGCGGGCAACCGCTCGGCCTCGCCCCGTACCGCCTCCGCCGTGCGCAGTACGTGGTCCGCACGCTGGATGGTCTCCTGCACCCCGTGCTGCCCGGCGCCCTGGTTGAGCTTGGTCAGCTCGGGGGAGAGGGCGGCGAGGCGGGCGGCCAGGTCGTCGGCGCGCAGCCCGGAGGGCCGTACGGCGTCGAGTGCGTTGCTGGCGGCGAGCAGCGCCTGCCGGGCCCGCTCGACGGCGGGCGCCAGCCGGGCCAGCTGCGTCTCGGCCGTACGCAGCAGTGGGCCGAGCCCCTGCGCGAACCGGTCCAGGTCACCCTTGGTGCGCTCCAGCTCCGCCTTGGCCCGCGTCAGCTCACCGCTCGCGCGAGCGGCGGCGGAGGCTTCGAGGTCGTCCCGGTCGAGGTCATGCGAGTCGACAGCGGTGATGTAGGCGTGACTGACCTGGTCGATGCGCTGCCCGAGAGCGGCGAAGTCGGCGGTCGCCTTGCGCGCGGCGGGGGAGTCGTCCACCGCAGTGATCATCTCGATGGAGATCCGCAGGTCACGCTGGGCGGTGTCCAACTCGTAGAAGGCCGCGGCCGCGGCGTCCTTGGCCGCCTGCGCGTCGGCCCGCTGACCTTCACTCCGGCCGAACCACCGCCGTGTCCCACCCCCGGCGAACGAGGCGGGCACCACGGCCACCAGCAACGGAAGAGGAAGCAGCAACAACCCGAGCGAGTCCCGGCCAGCCCGCACAGCGGCCCAGGCCCCGGCCCCCATCTCGGACGCGCTTCCACGGGGCATCGCCGCGCGACTGACCCGGCTGTCTACGGGTGAGGAACTGGACAGGCGGTAGAGCAGGCGACGTGCTAGGCGTGCAGACTGCGCGAATGTCGCCGTCACTACCCTCTCCCGATGGATCGCCCCAGGCCCGAATGCCATTCTCCCACCCCCTAAGGACGAACACATCGGCTGGTTAGTTCGCACTTCCCCCACCGATCTTGCCGCACCCCGGCCCCCGCCCCTCACCCCACCGTCCTCCACCTGAGCCTCCCCCGCCGGGCCACCCGCCGGGCCACCCGCCGGAGCCCCGGCCCCACAAGCCGCCCGGCCAGCGGAAGCCGCCCCCACCTGCGACGCTTGCCGCCGCCCGGCCACCCACCCACCCGCACGCGGACAGCAGCCCCAGCACAGGCCACGGGTTTGCGGGCACGGGGGCTGGCCCATGTAGGCTGTCTGCTCGTGCCAGGGCGCATAGCTCAGCGGTAGAGCGCTGCTCTTACAAAGCAGATGTCGGCGGTTCAAATCCGTCTGTGCCCACCACGCCTGACCAGCGACGGAGCCCCCATACCGAGACCGGTAGGGGGCTCTTTTCTGCTAAGTGGGAGCTGTATGGGAGCCGTCCGTCACGCGGCTTGGACGGAGAGGGGAGCGGTTCCTGACCTGGGCCTCTTGCTTGCACTCACGTTCTGCCCACGCCCTCGCCCGCTGTCACGGGCAGGGGCAGGGGCAGGGACAGGGACTAAGCATCGCGGTCGGGGCTCGCCGGGACCAGAAAGCCTCGGGCTGGTCGCGCAGCCTCCGGATCACGCGTGTCCGGCGTTCGGGCCGCCTTCCACGCTGCGACCAGTTCCGCGTACCGTGGATCGATCCATTCCTTGGGCATGGGCCACCTCCGTTCCTCAGGCTAGCGGTGCCGTCAGCCCTTCGGCTTGGGGATGATGACGATGGTGCAATCGCCGGAGTGCTGGCAGTTCGCGGCGACGGACACAAGGGTCTCGTCGGACGGCGGCCCCCACAACTCCGGGTCCGCTTCCCAGCCCAGTGCCGCGATCGTCTCGCGGGTCCGGTCCAGAATGGGCGGGTCGAAGTTGGCCGGGTCGTAGCCCGGGAAGTGGTGGACCATGCCGCCGAGCCGGTCGCACAGGTCGGCGTACATGGCGGTGTGGAGGATGAGAGCATGCCAGCCCTCGTCCACGATCCGGCTGGGCGCGAGGCTGACCCCCCGGTTGCGAGCGCAGGCTGTGACGAACTTCAGACCTTCCTCCACGATGCGGCCGGCCAGCTCCTGGGACATGTCTGGGTTGGCGCTCATCACGGTTGCGCGGACGTTGCTGAACTGCTCGTCGGAGATGAGCATGCGTGCGATGTGCGGTAGAGGTGTGGGGCTTGTGGGCCTGGCGGGTACGGTCATCACCGATCTCCTTCTGCAGGTCGGTTGGTGATCGACCCGTCCCGGCCGGAATTCCTGGCCGGAGTGCGGCTGGGACGGGCGCTTGAGGCAAGCCCGGGGTCGCGAGGGCAGGTGCGTGGTCGCGATGTGCTTGTCCTCATCGCGGACGCCCTCGGTGTCCCGCTGGCAGATCTCGTGCTGTGAGGGCCGGAGGCGGCATGGAGTGCCAGACTCCAGCAGCGGTGTCGCCTTTGTGCCAGCTGCACCAGCGGATCATGACGCGGACTCTGTCTTCTGGTGGCACGGGCAGTCGCAGCGGATGCGCATGAGGGGGGCGCCCTGCCCGGGTTTCCGGCCTGAGAGGTACACGTCGCCAGGGCCTTCGCAGCGCCGATGCGCGTCGGCGTACTGCGGGTGGTCGGTGGCTACGCGGCACTCGGGTGTGAGCGTCTGGTTCACGGCACTCCGCGAGCAGACGTTGGCGTCGGCGATGGCGGCGAACAGGCGCTGCGCGTCAGTCAGCAGCCGATCAGGGCCGGGAGGCACGCGCCACCAGATGAGGAATTCGCGGTCCAGCCCCGGCACGTAGACGAACGAGCCGTCGTCCCCGCTCACCTCTACGGTGGCGGGCGGCAGGTAGTCCTTCGCTGCTCCGGGCTCGACCAGCCAGTACAGGCGGCGTTGGTCGTCGTCCTGGATGACAGCGCCGGTGTGCTCCCCGAGGCTGGTCAGGACGTCGGCACCCAGGCTGAGGGGCATGCCGAGCACGTGCCAGCCGTACGCACCGACGCTGGCCCACCGCACATCGGTCCCCGGCGGAATCCAGTCGAGCTTCTCCATCGTGGTCATCCGCATGCCTCCGCTGAAGGGCCCGCCCAGCCCGGAGCGGCGTGTGCATGGACGGGACGATGGGGCTGCCGCTGGCCAAGACGCTAGGAGCGTGATGTGCGCCACTTCCAGCAATGTGCATAGTTGTGCAACTCGGCTGTTCGGCTGGGGCCCGCGCCTGTTGGCGCTCTTGACTCTCTGCATGGGCAGTTCGAAGAATATGCACACAACGGCACATCCCGTGATCGGAGGATGGCATGGCGTTAACGTTCATTGGCATCGACCCCAACACCGGGGACCGTGAGAGCCCAACGGTGTGGGTCGACCGCGAGAAACAGGAACTCGTCCTTCAAGGATGGAAACCGAGCCCCGCCCTTGAGGCGGAGTGCGCAGCTTTGGACCCACCTGGGCACGCCCGCGGAACCCCGGACCACGAAGCTGTCATCCGCATCCCTGCCCGGATGGTCCACCTGATCAGGGAGGCATGCGGTGCCGTCGAGCGACCCGACGTTTGATGAACTGATGCACGCGTGCACGAAGTCCGCCGTACACCTGGAGATGCGTGACTCCTACGCCGCTGACTACGAGACAGGGCCGTTCGCCAACTGGCGGACCGGCTTCCGCCATGACCCTGCCGACCGCGAGTCCTGGTGGCGCCCCTGGCTCGACCTCGTGGCAGAAACCACCGAACGGGGTGTGATCGTGCGCCGCGCTCGTATCGTGTCCGAGCCCGTGAGCGAGTACACCCGCTTCCTGTATGACGGCACGTTCACCAACGTCGCGGCAGGTGAACAAGTCCGCTGGCTGCCACGGCGGCGTGCGTCCGATATCGCTCTGCCCGGAAATGACTTCTGGCTGTTCGATAACAAAGCCGTCCACTGGAACCACTTCGCGGGGAATGGGGCGTCTGGCGGCGGTGAGGTCACCACCGATCAGAAGGCAGCCAAGCTCTGCGCCAGCGCCTTCGAAGAGGTATGGGCTCGCGCAACGCCGCACGACCAGTATCAGATTCACTAGCGCGACCCACGGACAGGCTAGCTCATGACCACATCTCCGTCCTCCTCCGCTCAGGCCGCACGTGAGTCGGTAGCGCAGCGGCTACGTGATCTACGGAAGAGAGCGGGACTGACGATCACTGAGCTGGCCGACCGGTGCGGGTGGCACCACGCAAAAACGTCTCGCATCGAGAACGCCCGCACAGCCCCTTCTGTGAGAGACATCCGCAGCTGGTGCCAAGCGTGTGACGCGAATGGTGAAGTGGACGATCTCCTCGCCAAGTCACTAAACGCCGAGTCCATGTATACCGAGTGGCGCCATCAGGTACGCAACGGCCTGAAGCACCTCCAGGAAAGTGGGCGCGCCCTATTTCAGGAGACCCGGCTATTTCGGATCTACTCCTCCACCATGGTGCCGGGACTCCTTCAGACCGAGGGATACGCTTCGGCCCTGCTCAGCAGCATCGCGGACTTCCGTAAAATCCCCACCAACGATGGCGCCTCAGCTGCGGTGGCACGAGTCGAGCGTTCCCAGATCATTCACCAACCAGGTCGCCGCTTCGTGCTGCTGGTCGAAGAGGGTGTTCTCTACCATCAGCTCGGCGATGGTGACGCGATGGCTGCACAGCTCGGTTACCTGCTCGCGGCTGGAGCTTTGCCCTCCGTCTCGCTCGGGGTTATTCCCTTCGTAACGAAGACGCGTGGACACTGGCCAGTCGAAACCTTCCACATTTACGACGACAAACTCGTGTCGGTGGAATTAACGTCTGCTCGTGTCAGCATCACGCAACCGGGCGAGATCGAGCTGTATTTGACTGCCTTCGAGCGGCTGCGGAACATGGCGGTGTACGGAGCAAATGCGCGGGCGTTGATCGTGCAGGCCATCGAAGCACTTCGGTGACGCCCGCTTAAGATCCAACCTGTGGATATCCCCGACAGACTCATCGCACTCCAGCAGGCCGCCGTCACCGCACACGCAGCCGACCACGCTCTGAACCGCGCCGGGGTCGAAGCCGCGCTCAAGCGCGCCGTACGCCGCCCCGAGCCCGCCGAGTGGGCACCCCGGGCATGACGAAGCGCCCCCTCGACGCCCGAGGGCGAGAGTGAGGGTGCCCGGGAGAATGTGCGGGCTGCGCTCGGTGGCGGTAGTGGACTCCGGGCGGTGCAGTGATCGAACTGGCCGAGAGTCCACAAGGAGTCCACAACCCCCCTCGGGGAGTCTCGGGAGAACTCGGGGGCTGCACAGGGAGGGCGTCAGCCGGACCGCGTCCCGACTCCCGGAAGGTCTCGGAAGGTCTCGGGAATTCTCTGCCCTGTGGAAAGAAGCTCTTACAAAGCAGATGTCGGCGGTTCACATCCGTCTGTGCCCACCAGGCCTGACCTGCAACGGAGCCCCGTACGAAGATCGGTACGGGGCTCTTCCGCTGCCCGAAGGGAGCGAAACGGGAGATCAACTTCCCGGAGCGATTCAGACCGCTACCCGCAGGTCCTGCCGACGCGCCCGCCGCCACTGAGCCCCCGCGCTTCCTCCCGCGTTCCCTCCGCATCTGCCGAGTCACCTGCTCGCACACGCCCTCGATGTCCTTCGTGGTCGTCGGAACATCCGGCTAGGGAGGACACTGGGCGTATGGCCCTACCTGAAACGCATCATTGCTCGACCTGTTCGGACGGTGCCGCTCAGGGCACCGTCCTCCACCAAGACCTCGTCGTCGGAGCACCGCTGTCCATGGAGGACCTCACCGACGCGCAGCGCCTCGACCGGTTCGCCAGCAAGTACGCCCACGATGGTTGCCAGGTCAGAGAGGTCCGACGGGTCGCGCATGACAACCTGAGCGGCTACGCCTGGTCCGTCCACTTCACCGAGAGTTCCTGACCACTCGATCACCGGGCATCTCAGAGGAGACGCCTGCGAGGAGGGGCCCGGCCGGATGGACAGCTTCGGATTACGTATAGCGGACGGCGTGCCCCGGCCTGTCTGAGCGGGGCGGGGCTTCCCCGTGTCGCGACGGACGCCAGGCGGGAGGCGGCGCGGTACCCGTCTCCAGCCCAGCCGGCCATCTCCGACCGCTGCCCGTCAGATCGGAAGCCCAGCCCCGGAGGCTGGTCAGGCCGGGTGGTGGTCGGGAACGGCGTTGAGCGCGATGTCGTGTTCGAGCAGGGCCTTCATCGCGCACAGCGCGGTAGTGAAGCCGCCGACGGTGTCGTTCACCCAGCGGACGGTGTCGTCCCCCGAGCCCTGGAAACCGGTCTCGGTGGCCTCGACGAACGTGGCCTCTGCCGTGCGCGGGGTGAACCTCAGCTCGACCGTGGTCGGCTGCTCGGCATTGCCCCATGCGAACCGGATCAGGCGCCCCTCCCGCACTTCCTGGACCCGGACGTCGGCTGATGCTCCGTAGGTCTCCCACTCCCAGCGCAGCTCGGCCCCCGCAACCATCGGTCCGCTGCTTTTGCTGTACCAGAACCGGGAAGTGACGGCCGGATCGGCAAAGGCCTGGAACGCCTCCTCGGCAGGTTTGCGGATGAGCATGCAGGCGTACGCGGCAGGGGCGTGCGTGAGGTGAGGTTTCTCCATAAACGTGATCATGCACCGCTACGGGGCCACGTCCGTGGACGTGCTCCTCTACGGCCCGGCCCTGTCGCCCGTTCCTCCCATACGCCACCACAAAGAGCTCTGACCTGACCGGAAACGTCGGCCAGGACCGGGCTCGCGGCTCCGCGCCGGTTGGGTGTGGCGGCAGCCAACCGGAACGGAGCCAGGCGCTGGTGAATCAGGCCAGGCCGTTCCAGCCCCAACGCGGCGTGGTGCCCGGGTCGCCGAGGTCGGTGTCGGCAGGGTTGGACGATACGTCGCGGGCGATCCTGGTGCCCCAGTCGAAGTACTCGATGACGCGGCGCCGCAGCAACTCGTCGTCCGGGAGCTCCTTCTCGACGGCCGTTGTCATCAGCTCCATCCAGCGCAGGCGCTGCTCCTCGGTGATCGACAGGCCGAGGTGGGAGCGCAGCAGGGATTGGTGGCCGCCGAGTTCGTCAGTGAACCGCGTCGGGCCACCGAAGACCTCGGCGAGCCAGACGGCGACGTGCTCGATATGCGTACGGCTGAAGTCGGCGAAGACGGGCGCGAGCAAGGGGTCCGTCAAGACGGCGTCGTAGAAGGCGTTGCTCAGGCGGTTGAGTGCTTCGAGGCCGCCGACGGCCTCGACCAGGGGACCCATGGGATCGGTCATGGCGTCTCTTCGGGCTCGGATGTCACGGCGGTCCGCTCGTAGTGCTTCATTTCCTCGATGTCGCTGATGTAAGGGCGGATGGCAGCGAGGAAGGGCGGGAAATGGGGGCCGAGGCGAAAGCCTTGCTCGTGGGCCTCGACGGAGGTCCATTCGATGCGCAAGATGTAGCGCTCCGGCTCCTCGATGCCGTGGGAGAGCTCATATCCAACGCATCCCGGGGCGAGGTCCAACTGCTTGGAGGCGGCCGAGTAGGCGGTTTTGAACTCGGCTCGGCGTTTCGCCTCGGCGATCCGATAGCGGACATATTCGATAATCAAGGATCTTCCCAATCGGTCGTTGATCGCCCCCAGTCCGCACTGGGATGGTCAAGGGGCGTGGTTTCGAGGGTGGTTGTGTGCCAGCTGATCCGATGGGTCAATGCGATCCGATGAGTCAACGGCACCGTACTGACGCACTGGTCCGACGCGTGTTCTGCCGCGGTCGCCGCTCCTGCTGAGCGGTCAACCCGCGCACCCGGAGGGACTCTGTCACCACGTCTCCACCCACCGGCTCCTCTGTGTCCAACCTGCGGCCCGGTTCCTGAGCCCTGGTGCGAGCAGCGGCGCCGCGAACCTTGCGCGTCACAGCGTCAGTCCGCGCTAGGCGTCTGTTCCCAGATCCGATCGCATGATGTTCCGGAGAGACTTGATGGACCGCATCGAGTTGGTGAAAGCCTCGTTCAGGTCAGCGCCCGAGGCGCTCTCCTGGAGCCTGTCCCGTACGTCGCGCAGCCTTCTCAGGGCGTCCTCAGAGCGCTCGACGACATCCATCGGGGCGGTGATGGCCAGCTGGTAGCGTCGAGTTCGACGTCCTCACCACCCTCCAGAGCTCCGGACCGCCCTACGCCCTGACCGCCGGGACCTTCCTCAAGGCGTCCATGGTGTCCTCCGGTACGATCACCAACCGCATCGACAAGATGGAAGCCAAGGGCCTGGTCGAACGCGTACGCGATACGGAGGACCGGCGCAGCGTCAAGATCCGTCTCACCGAACGCGGACATGAGGTCACCCGGGCCGCCTTCGGCGACCACTTGGCGAACTACGAGCGGTTGCTCGCCGATGTGGACCGCGAGCTGGTCGGGAAGTCGGCGGAGAGCCTCCGGCAGGTGCTTGAGGCTCTCGGTGACACCACCATCAAGTGACGCCCCACCCGGGTGCCCTTGAGGCAGTCGGCGTTCCAGGAGGGGGCGCGCACACGGCAAGCCGGGCGTGCGACGGGACCGCTGGGTCTCCCGAACGCTCTCTCCGGTGCTCCGCCCCACGCCCACTACGCGTCGCGACGCGCGACAGCTTCCTGTGCCGCACCGCTGAAGCCGAGTGCGGAGGAGCCGCTGATGGGGCGCTGCGGGGTGCGGCGTTCGCGGCGGGGACCGCTGGGTTCGGCTTTTTGCTCGCCTGGTGGCGGAGTCGCCGCTGAGGCGTGCGGTGGGTCGGCGGCTGTGCGGGCGGTCGGCCCGCCGTCCTGGGGGCGCCGGCTGGAGCCGTGAGCGTGTGCGCCCGTCGTCCATCCGTCCGCCTCGGCGTCAACGTCCTTTTCAGCCCAATATGGAGAACCGCAAGGCGTTGCGCGTAACTTCACCTGAACGAGTGTTGTTGGCTGTTCAAGAATCGTTCATGCACCCCGGGTGGCGGATAACCACCGTTAGCGTGGCTTACCTGCTGCCCCGGTCCCTGGTGGCGCTCAGGCATGGCAAGCGCGTCGGTAGGTGCTCAGTCGCATCTGCGTCGCATGCTTCAGGGCAAGGCAGATTTGGGGACATCGGCATGTGCTGTGATCACTACCGTGAAGCTAGGGCAAGGGAGCCGGCGAAAACACCGAAGGTGCCCCACCAGCAGGCGGCACCCGCGTCGGGGGACGGGACGGCCGGGGTGGACAAAACGGGAAACCGAAGAAGGGTCGCGCACCTCGCGCTGAATCTGGTGCGCGAAGCGGAGGAGGCGGTCCGCGATGAGGTGCGGACCCGGGTCTACACGGAGCGTGGGTGCACCGTGGTCGAGTTGTACGGAGAAGTGGATCTCGCCGCCACACCGGAGGTCAGGTCCCGGCTGGACGAGGTGACCGGGCCCTCCGCGCCCTCGCTCGTCGTGGTCGATTTGCGGCACACGACGTTCTTCGACTGCTCAGGGCTGGCGATGCTCCTGCGCGCTCGGGAGCGGCTGGCCGAGCGCGGCGGGCGGCTCGGTGTGATCTGCACAGCCCCGACGACGCTCCGGGTGCTGTCCATCACCGGGCTCACCGCACTGTTCAGGCCCGCGCCGACTCTGGAGCAGGCCCTGGAGCGGGCAGCGTGATCGGTGCCAGCGGCTGCCTGCGGGAGGCGCCCGGCACGTCGGCGGGCTGGGCGCGGTCACGGGGGAGTGACAGCAGCAGCGGACTGTCGTTGCTGAACAGCCACCGCTGGTACGCCGCGTTCGCCCAGGCCAGCTCCAGATAAGCGGCCTTGAGGTCCGCGTAGAGGGCGGCGGTGTCCGGGACGATCTCGCTCTGCGGCCGGGAGACCATGAACAGCCGTACGGTGAGCGGATCGTCGCGCAGGGGGCGGATGACGGTGCCCTCACGCGGGCTTGAGGTGGGCTGGCAGGGGGAAACGGCCTCACCCGAGGCGACCAGTTCACCGGCTGTCGTGTTGTCCCTGACGTGCACCAGGCGCGGGTCAAGACCGGCCCTGGCGAACACCCGGCGCATCGCCGCGCACTCGTCGTCCACGGTCAGGTCGACCACCCACCGGTCGTCGGCCAGATCCGCGAGCGCCACCACGGAGTGACCGGCGGCGGGGTGGGTGGCGGAGAGGGAGATGAACTGGGGCTCCCTGACCACCAGGACGCGTCGTTCCACGCCGCCCGGGATGGGCAGCGGGAAGCCCGCGAACTCGTGGACGAACGCGACATCGAGCTGGTGCGTCGCGACCATCTGCAGCAGCATGGTCGCCGACACGTCGACATGGATGGTGGTGTCCGTGTCGGGCAGCCGGGCGTGCAGCCTGCGCAGCCAGCCCGCGACCGCGCGGTTGCCGGTGCTGCCTATCCGTAGACGCGCGCCGTTGACGTTGGCCGCGGCGTCCTTCGCCGCTGTGATGAGGGCACTCATATCGGCCACTATCGGCCGCGCCCGAGCCAGCACCGAACGTCCCAGGGGGGTGGGCTGGCTGCCCGTCTGCTCACGGGTGAACAGCAGCCCCCCGATGGCGGTCTCAATGCGCCTGAGCTGCGTGGTGAGGGAGGGCTGCGTCATGCCGAGGCGCAGCGCGGCCTTGCGTACGCTGCCTGCGTCCGCAATAGCACAGAGTGCCCGAAGGTGCCGCACGTCGAGCTCCACGGCCGGAGCATAACGGCGCTCTCATGACTCACACCAGCCTCACAAAGCACGCGAATGCGGCCTGACGGCGCGCGTGGTCCGAAGTATGGCCAGGTGGTATGGGCGCAGGAGCGAAGTCTTATGGGCGGGAAAGGGAGGGTTGTTCGTTACGTAGATCTATTGGATGGGGCTATCGCCAGCTGGCATCATCCGCGCCACGTCGAACTGGCTGAGACTCGGCGGGACCAGAAGTCATCCGGAACGTCTTGATCGCTACCCCACAGCGGTCGGCTGACTTCCGGACGAGAAGGAGTCCCCCCACATGAAGCACTCCAGGATATTCCTGTCGGTCTCGCTCGGCGTCGGCCTTGCCGCCGTGACCGCGCTGCCCACCTCCGCGTCGGCGGGCCAGGACGCGAGCAGCGGCAGCGGCCGGAGCGGCGTCGCGGCGTACGGCGGCTCCGCTGAGGACAACGCCGCCACCAAGGCGTTCTTCGAGGCGGTGATGAAGTCCGCCAAGGCCAAGCAGGCCAAGAGCGGCGCGAAGGCCGTCACGGTCACCTACGACGCCAGCAAGGCCCCCAAGTTCGCGCAGCAGATCGCGAGCAGCACGCAGATCTGGAACTCGTCGGTCGGCAACATCAAGCTCCAGGAGGGCTCCGGCGGTGACTTCGAGTACCGCGAGGGCGATGACCCGCGCGGCTCGTACGCCAGCACAGACGGTCACGGGAAGGGCTACATCTTCCTCGACTACAAGCAGAACGCGGAGTACGACTCGACGCGGGTCACGGCGCACGAGACCGGCCACGTGCTCGGCCTGCCGGACCACTACGAGGGCCCGTGCGAGGAGCTGATGTCGGGTGGTGGCCCCGGCCCGTCCTGCACCAACCCGAACCCCAACAAGGAGGAGTCCGGCAAGGTCGACCAGCTGTGGGTCAACGGCCTGAGCGGGCTGGACAAGAGCGCCCTGCTGAAGGCCGGCCGCTGAGCCCGGTAGCCGTCTGAACGAGCGGCGGCCCGGCCCCCTTCCCGCGTGCGGCGGAAAGGGGGCCGGGCCGCCGGCGGACTGCGGCGCGTGCGCTCTACGGCACACCTCGCGCGGCACCCCCGTGTGCCGTGTGACATCCCCCGCGTGTCACGCGGCGTCGCCCGTGTCCGCGTAGAGCGTGTCCTAGTAGAGCTTCTTCACAGCGGTGACGGTGGTCTTCTTGAAGTCGGGCACTTGGGCATGGGCGAAGTCGCCCATCTGGCCCCAATTCACGACGGTGACGGTCCTGCCGTCCCGGCCGACCGAGAACATGTTGATGTCGGAGGCACCCCAGCTGTGCGCCGTGTGGATGCCGTAGACGTTGGCACCCTCTTCGACGTTGAGCTTCCCGTAATCCTTCCACTCGGCCTTCACGTCGGGGTCCTCCTGCTCGGCCTTGTCCGCGCATTCCCGGATGGTCTTGTTCCACAGAGCCGCGAGCGACTTGGCGCGCGCCTCGTCCCGCTCGACGACGGTGACCTGGACGGCGCCGGTGTCGTACTCCGTCCAGAAGTTCCGGTGCACGGAGGTGGCGCCGGGCAGCGCCGGGCCGACGCAGAACGGCAGCGGGTCGGGCGTGCCGGGCGTGACACCGCTCGCGTACCAGGCGGACGAACGGTGCGGCGGCAGCTCTTGGGGCGCCAGGAACGCGGGGTCGCCGGAGGCCGCCGCGGAGCCCTGTGCGGTGTGCTGGGCGGCGGTGGCCGTCGGCCCGAAGGCTACGGCGGTGGCGGCCGTGGCGAGTACGGCGAGGCCCACGGCGGTGACACGGCCGGTGCGGGCCCGAGGCTCGCGGGTACTGGTGGTGGCACCGCCGGCGGTGGCGCGGGCGCTGACGGTGCGGTGAATGTCCGAGTGCGTGTTCATGAGGGCAAGTTCGCCACGGCCGGGCCCTGCCCGCAATGATCTAGCACCCATCCGGGATGCTGGAACGCTGAGACCCCGTCTGAGCTGCGGGTATGAGAGACGCCTGGAACGCGGTCCCGGGATGGGCGGGTGCTCGCCGCACTAGGATCGGGCACTGTGTCTCCCCCATCGCCCCCACGGCGCCGCAAGCCGCGCGCCGACGCAGAGCGGAATCGGCTCCGCGTTCTGGAGGCGGCGCGTGAGTTGTTCACGGCGCGCGGTGAGGAGGTGCAGATGCCGGAGGTGGCGCGAGCCGCCGGGGTCGGCGTCGGTACGGTCTACCGGCACTTCCCGAGCCGGGCCGCGCTGATCGCTGCCGCGGGCGAGCACCGGTACGCGGGGATCGTCGCGTTCGGCCGTACGGTGTGCGTCCCGTACGAGGACGCGGCAGCGGGACTCGACCGCTATCTCCGGCACATCGGCGAGGTACTGAGCGCCGACCGGGGGCTCGCCGTATCCATCGAGGGCACGCTCGGCAGGGCACGGCCAGAAGGCCCCGCGGCCACCGAGCTTGAGGCCATCGTGGCCGAACTCATCGCCCGGGCACGGGCGCAGGGAACACTGCGCGCGGAGGTTCAGCCGACGGACCTGATGATGATCGTCTGCGGGCTGGCAGCGATTGTCCGCAACGAGGTGGGGGACTGGCGCCGGTACGTCGAGGTGACCCTGGCCGGGCTGCGGCGGCCGCCCCCGGCGAGCTGACCGCCCTGGGGCGGACCGTGTCCGGCGGACCGGGCGCCACGAGCCCAGCCCCCGCCTCGGGCAGGGGCTGGGCTCGGTGTTCCAGCTGCCAGCGGCCGTACGCGCCGTCGCGGGCTCGTCGGCGCGCGGGGGCGCGGGCGGCGCCTTGGTTACGCGCGGAGTTCGTCGGCCACCAGCTCCGCGATCTGTACGGCGTTCAGCGCGGCACCTTTGCGGAGGTTGTCGCTGGAGCAGAAAAGCGCGAGGCCCCGCCCGTCCGGGACGGTCTCGTCATGCCGGACGCGGCCGACGTACGTGGGGTCCTGTCCCGCGGCCTGGAGCGGGGTGGGGATGTCGGAGAGCTCGACGCCGGGCGCGTCGGCGAGCAGCGCGACGGCCCGCTCGGGGCTGAGCGGACGTGCGAAGCGGGCGTGGATCTGGAGCGAGTGACCGGTGAAGACGGGCACGCGCACGCAGGTGCCCGAGACCTTCAGCTCCGGAATGCCGAGGATCTTGCGGCTCTCGTTGCGGAGCTTGCGCTCCTCGTCGGTCTCACCCGAACCGTCGTCGAGGAGTGACCCGGCGAGAGGCAGCACATTGAAGGTGATCGGGCGGACGAACTTGTGCGGAGCGGGCATCTCGACCGCCGAGCCGTCGAAGGTGAGCTGCGCGGCCGTCTCGGCCGTCTTGCGGATCTGTTCGTCCAGCTCGCTGACGCCCTCAAGCCCGCTGCCGGAGACCGCCTGGTACGTGGCGACGACCAGGCTGGTCAGCTCCGCCTCCGCGTGCAGCGGCCGCAGGACGGGCATGGCGGCCATCGTCGTGCAGTTGGGGTTGGCGATGATGCCCTTGGGGCGTTCGGCGACGGCCTGCGGGTTGACCTCGGAGACCACGAGTGGAACGTCGGGGTCCATCCGCCAGGTGGAGGAGTTGTCGATCACCACGGGACCGGCGGCGGCGACCCGGGGGGCCAGTGCCTTCGAGGTCGCTCCGCCCGCCGAGAACAGCACGATGTCCAGACCGGAGAAGTCCGCCGTGGCCGCGTCCTCGACAGCGATCTCGGTGTCCTGCCAGGGCAGGGTGCGCCCCGCCGAGCGGGCCGAGGCGAACAGCCGGAGCTGCTCCACCGGGAAGCCACGCTCCGCCAGGACGCCGCGCATCACTCCGCCGACCTGGCCGGTGGCACCGATGATTCCGATCCTCATGCTCTTCCTTCGCTTTCTTCGCTCTGTTTCGCGTCCGGGCGGCCTCACGCGACCGGTCGCGGTACCTCTTCAGCTTCCCCTGCTTGTCGGTTTTCCTCTGCCTGTTTTTCCCGGCCCGCATTCCTCAGCCCACGCCCGGGCGGTGTCTCCGCTTGGTCTCCGGACTCCCGGCGCGTCACCCCGAGGGGCATGCGGTCGGGCGCGGTCTGCCCGGTAGGACGGACGCGGTGAGGGCGCAGTTCCGGCCAGGAATGTGATCTTCCCCCGCCGGGTTGCCGCTGATGGTGACCTTGCGCGCTCGGCGGCTGAGGAGACGCCCGAGGTCCCGGGCCGTAGCGGACGGATGACTGATCCGGCCACACATCTTGCTCGCGGCGCCGGTTGAGGCCACGGTTATGCCCTGCGGGCGTGCCGCGCGCCTGCTTCGGACACGGATCGGAGGCGCCATGGGTCCCCTCGTTCCCTTCGTACCACCACACGAAGTCATCGGTGAAGGACCGCACCGGGTCATGGCCGTGCACGGGTGGTTCTCGGATCGCGCCGCGTACGCCGCGATACTGCCGCATATCGACCGGCGCGCCTTCACCTACGTATTCCCGGATCTGCGCGGTTACGGCAAGGCGCGCGACGTTCTGGGCGAGTACACCACCACCGAGGCGGGGCAGGATCTGCTCGCCCTCGCCGACCAGCTGGGCTGGGAGCGGTTCTCGGTGGTCGGGCACTCGATGGGCGGTGCCGTCGCGCAGCGCGTACTCGCCGCGGCGCCGCACCGGGTGCGGCGGATGGTGGGCATCTCACCCGTGCCCGCGAGCGGGGTCCCGATGGAGGGCGAACAGTGGGAGCTGTTCGCTTCAGCCGCCGCGCGTCCGGAGAACCGTCGCGAGATCATCGACCTCACCACCGGCAACCGCCACCCCGCCGCCTGGCTCGACCTCATGGTCAGACACTCGGTGGAGCACAGCGACGCCACGGCGTTCCGGGCGTGGCTCGACTCCTGGGCGCTGGAGGACTTCCACGAGCAGGTCGCGGGCTCGAAGCTGCCGGTCCAGGTGGTGGTGGGCGGGTACGACCCCGCTCTATCGGCCGAGGTGATGCGGGACACCTGGCTGCGCTGGTACCCGGCGGCGACGCTGGTGGAGCTGGCGTGCGCCGGGCACTACCCGGCCGATGAGACACCCCTGGAGCTCGTACGGGTCATCGAGACGTTCCTCAGAGAAGAGGACAAGGACAGGGAAGAGGAGGCCGACGAACGGGCAGCCAGCTGATCCGCAACCGCCCCTCCCGGTGCCCAGCGCCTGTCGCCGGTCGCCTGTGGCCTATCGCGACGCGTCGTCGGCCTTCTCCCGCAGTTTCTCCGTGCGCTCACGCTCGGTCTGCTTGTAGTCGGGCAACAGCTGTTCCATGATGCGGTCCACGTATCCCTGGGTCTCGTTGAACTCAGGGATACCCCGCGCCCGCAGGACCGCGCCGGGACCGGCGTTGTACGCGGCCAGGGCCAGCTTCGTACGGTCTCCCGGAACGTCCTTGACCGAATCGAAGAGGTGGCACAGATAACGGGCCTGGGAAGGGATGGCGTCCTTCGGGTTCCACACGTCGGCCTTGCCGTCGCCGTCCCCGTCACGTCCCCATTCCGACCAGGTGACCGGCGCGAACTGCGCGATCCCCTCCGCCTTGCCCGAACTCGCCTCGGGGTCCCAGCCGCTCTCCGCGTCGATCTGTGCGGCCAGCAGTGGCACGGTCAGCGGCGAACAGGTGCGTGCGGCGGTCTCAAGTGCCGGACGGTGTTCGTCCGGCACGGTGGGCAGCGGCGGGGGTGAGTCGTCCGTCAGCTCGCGTACGGCGAAGACCCCGGCGCCGAGCAGCGCCGCGCTGGCCACCACCGCGACACCGAGCCGAGCGCGACGGGTCACCATGCTGAAGCTGCTGTGGGGGCGGAGATGCGCATGGGAGGGACGATAACCGGATTTACGCGAGCGACCGTAATCCGGCGTACCCGGACGGTGGTTGACCGGCCGTCGGCCGTGACGCGTCGGCGCCTGCGGGGACCCGCGGGCCGAAGCCTCAAGAGGCTTGCTGGGCCTCGTGGTTGCCGGGGCGGCTCATCACGTAACCCGCGCCCGCGCCCACCGCGAACAGCGCCAGCACGGATACACCGGCACCCACCCATGTGGCGCCGAGCCACTGGCCACCGAAGTAACCGAGGCCCACGCTGTAAGCGGCCCACATCAGACCGGCGAGCGCCGACCACGGCAGGAACTCGGCGACCTTGCGGTGTGCCGCGCCCGCACCGAGGCTCACGACCGAGCGTCCGGCGGGCGCGAAGCGCGCGAGGACGACGAGCGCGCCCCCGCCGCGCACCAGCGCCGTACCCAACTTCTGCTGCGCGGCGGTCAGTCGGCGCGAGCGGGCGATGGCGCGGTCAAGGCGCTCGCCGCCGCGCCAGGCCAGCCGGTAGGCGACGAGGTCGCCGAGGACGGAGGCGGTGGCGGCGCACAGCACCAGCGCGAGCATCTCGGGAACGTCGGCGTGGGCGCTGACGCGGGCGGCTCCCACGGCGTCAGCGGTCGTGGTCCCCGCGGCCGCGGTGGCTGCCCCGATGACGAGAACGCCACTGGGCAGTACGGGGAGAAAGACGTCCAAAAGCACGGACGCCCCAATGATCACGTAAATCCACGGGGTGTGTACTACCGACCCCAAGGTCTCCAGCAACGTCTCTCCCGGTCCCGTTCCCCCGCCGCGACGTCGCAAGGGAGCGGCAGGAGCGGCCTCTACAGCCATACAGCGTACGCCTGTGTCGTTGCAGCATACCGACTGGGACCGGTCGATGTTGCTGGAATCACGCCAAGTGAGCCCCACGGGTGCACATGGCGTGATGGTTGCGGTGCACTGTGCGCCCACGGCGCGAGCCCGGCGCGATCGAGCGGTGCCGCGCCCGCGTGAGCGCCCCTGGTCGAGGCGATGCCCACGCCCCGGCCAGGGGCGCTTGGCGCGCCTGACCAGGGCGTGGGTACCCAGGAAGTACGGCGATCAGTTCCGGTCGTACGGGCTCTGTACGGGCTCCGTGCGGAGTTCCTGCGGGGTCCGTACGGGCCGGATGGCGAGCAGATCCGGCTTCGATCCGGCGGTGACCGGCCCTCACGGGCGGGTCAGCTGGTCCTGTGCCGTGCTGTCGCGCCCCGGCCCGGCGACGATCACATGGGACGCAGATCACGTCGGGCCGTGCTCGCGTGGAGCGTTGATCAGGTCGCGTCGATCAGGCGGCGTTGATCAGGCCGCGCTGATTCAAGCGGCGCTGGCCGGGCCGGGTCGGCCGAGGCCGCGGTGAACGCCGGGGCTGATCGCGGTGGGGTACTGGGCGGTGGGGCGAGTGGTTGCCCGGTGGGGCCCTGTGGGGGTCAGACGCCGGTTGTCTGGCGCTCCGGCGTGGCCGCCTCCTGGTCGCGCTCGATGCCGAGGAGCCGGTCGAGTGCCCAGCTGCCGGGGCCTACGACGGCTATGAGCAGGAAGGCCCAGCAGAACATCGCGGAGGCCTCGCCGCCGTTCTGCAGCGGCCACAGCTTCTCCGTCTGGTGCTCGGTGAAGTACGCGTACGCCATGGAACCGGAACAGACCAGCGCGGCGAGCCGAGTGATCAAGCCGGTCATCACGAGGATGCCGCCGACCAGTTGGATCACACCCGCGTACCAGCCGGGCCAGGTGCCCGGGTCGATGGTGCTGCCGGCGCCGTCGACGCCACCGAGGGAGCCGAAGATCGAGGAGGCGCCGTGGCAGGCGAAGAGCAGGCCGACGACGACCCGGAAGAGAAAGAAGACGTGTGGCTTCGCGCGGTCGAGCAGCGCGTTGAGGGGGGCGGAAGAAGGCATGGGGGACGAACTCCTCGTTTCGGGGACGGGAAACAACGAGGAGGCCAGGTTAGGTACACCTAATCGTTTGTTGCAAGTTCAAGTTTCTGCCAGGCTTCCCGCAGCGGCCTCGGGAAGGGCCCACCGGGCCGCGCACGCGGGAGGGGCGTGGGGCGGATGTCGCGGGCGTTGTCCATCGCCGCAGCCCGCAGCGCCGCGCGAGCCACGGCGTCCGCATCGCACAAGGTCACCGAGTTCACGCCAGGCCGGGCGCCCGCCGCCGTGACCCAGTGAACGCCTTCGGTCGGCACGCCGAACGCGAAGCGGCGCGGGTGTGGTCGCCCGGCGACGTCAACCAGGTGGTATGGACTTTTGGTGACGTCCAGGCCACCCGTCTCGGAGCCCTCCACCCGGTGCGGGCGGCAGTGGCCGGAATCCATCAGTCCGATGAGCAGCTCGTCCCCGGTCCGGCGCACGTCCGGCGCGGGGAGCCGGGCTTCGATCAGCGTCGTCACGACCACGGGCGCGCCCGGCACCTCAGCCGACCGCGCGCGGAACCCGGGCGGTATCGGCCCCTCCGCACCCGCGCTCGCGCCCGAGTCCACCGCCGAACCGGAGTCCTTCGCCGGTGCCGGCCTAGCCGTCGGGCCTGAGCCCGTCTCCGGCCCCAGGCTCACCTCCAGCCCCGGGCCGAGGACATCGAGGACGCCCGCTTCGATCAGTGCCGTCAGCTCCGCGATCCGGCGGCGGGGCGGGCCGATGGACAGGAACGCGTTGAGCGGGGTGTACCAGCGGTCGAGGTGCGCGTTCCGGGACGCTCCGGAGAGTCCTCGGTGATCGACGATCTGGCGGAGTTCGTTACGCAGATCACGCAGCACGTCCAGGGCGGCCTTGACCGGCCCTGTGACGTTGCCGAGCCGAGCGTGCGCGACGTCCTCCCGCAGCCGGGCCAGCAGCCAGCGCCGGAACTCGCCAGGACCGGCGAAGGTCCGGTCACCGTGCGGGCGCGACACCGTCTCCCAGGACCAGTGGTCCCGGGCCGGTATCCCAAAGGCGTCCAGTACGGCGCGTACGGCGGTCTCGTCGGCCGCGCCGCCCCCGGCACCCGTACGGACCGTCGTGGTCGTCGTGGCTGCCTCACGGGCTCTCGGCGCCGTCCCGCCTACCGTGGCGGCCGCAGTGGCCGTCACGGCGCTCCCGGTCCTCCCCGCGGCCGCTGTGAACCGGTCCCGGAACTCCGCGCGGACGCTCGCCGACGCGCGGCGGCGGGCCAGCAGCGCGTCGTAGTACACGGCTTCGACCTCCGCGGAGACCAGCGGCCAGACCTCCGCCAGGAAGTCGGTCGGCGTGCCCGCGTCCGCGCGTGCCCGAAAACTCGCGATCACGTCCGGAGTGAGCAGCAGTGGTTCATGGCGGCCGTGCGCGCCCTTCTCGTTGTCGCCGCGCGCCTGGTAGGGGACGCCGCGCCGGGAGCCCGCGTACAGCCGCGGCTCGCGGCCGGAAGGACGATAGGTCAGCTCACCGTGGTCGTCGGGGACGAAGACGCCGCCGCGGCCCGATGTGAGGAGCGCGACCTGGTCGAAGAAGTTGAGGCCGAGGCCGCGCAGCAGCACGGGTTCGCCGGGCGCTATCCCGGACAGATCGAGGTCGGCCGGGTTGGCGGGCGGGTAGTAGCGCAGCCCGTTGCGTGCTGCGTAGGCGGCACAGCGTTCCTCGGCGGGGCTGAGCGCCGTGGGCAGATGCCCTTGCGCGAGGACCACGGCCGACAGGCCGGTCAGTTCGCACGGGGCGGCCCCGTGGTTCCCCAAGGCCCCGTCGGCTTCCTCGGCCCGTCCGGGCGCCGTAACCCCTTCTTTTTCACAGGCGGGTCCTTGGGCGGGTTCGTGGGCGGGTTCGCAGGCGAGGGTGAGCGACTGGCTGCCGTCCGGGTGTTCGGTCAGTCGTACGGCGCGCGCCGCGTGGAAGCGTACGGTCACGCTGTCCGGTGCGGCGCCTGTCACCTGCTCGTACACCCATGCCAGGTAGCGGCCGTACAAGGCGCGGCTGGGATAGTCGTCAGGCCCGAGGTGCTCCGCGCCCGGAGCGGGCTCCTCCGGGAGCTGGGCACCAGGTGGTGGGCCCTCGGGGGACGCGGCCCGGGCGGCGGCCCACTCGTAGAGGCTCGGGCCTGGCCTGACCGGGCCCTCGCAGGTCACGCTGGCGTCGGTGAACAGGGTCACCTGGGAGGCGACGGTGTTCATCAGGAGATCGTGCGGCTGGCTGGTGCGCCACACGCGGCCGGGGCCCGGCGGGTACGGGTCGACCAGGTGCACCGTGAGCCGCGTACCAGGAAGCAGTTCAGGGGCCGAGGCGCACAGCCGCTCCAGCACGCTGGTGCCTCGGGGGCCTGCGCCGACGATGGCTATGGCGGCGTGCTCTCCGGCCACGGCGGGGTCTCCTGGCGGTACGTGGGCGCGACGGGCGGACGCGGCGGCGCGGGGCTGCCGGCTGGTGCCATGGTCGTCACCACCGGTGGAAGGCGGGGCGGCTGACCTCGCGGACGGACAGGTTCCGCAAGGTTCCGTACATCACTATCGCCGCGCCGACGTGCCTGCGTACGCCTCACAAGGCAGTGATGTTGGCCATTGCGTGCGCCGCGCTACTGTGCTCGGCGATGGCCGTCGGCAGCGGTCAGCCAGGGGGCGCCGTGGTGGGCGCGGTCGGCGGCGGCGCGAGGAAGCGGCGTTCGAGGGCTCCGGGCGGGAGCCGCTCGGGTGCGGCGTGGCTCCGAGCGGGGCCGCCCTCGCGGATCGCGGCGACGAGCCGGGCGAGCTCGTCGGTCCCACGGTCGGCTCCCGGCCCGCCTCGGGGTGTATTTTTTAGCCGCCCGTGTCCGCCAGCCAGTACGAAGCGCTCATCTGGAGCGCCCCGCCCGCCCCGCCCGCCCCGCGCCCATGCCGTAGCCGCGGCAGCCCCAGACCGGGTTCGCGGCCCGCGGTAGTCGCCCGCGCGCGGTCTCCGTAGTCTCCGCAGCACGCAGTGCGTTGTTCGCAGACCGCAGTGGTTCCGCTCGCCAGGAGGACTCATGAGTTCCGCCGTGCCAGCCCCCGTCGCCTCGCTCGTCGGCTCCATGCCGGAAGGCGTCGAATTCCCCACGCCGCCCACGTTCGACTCGATCGAGGCGGACCGCCAATACCGCAAGGAACAACTCACGGCGGGACTGCGGCTGTTCGGGAAGTTCGGCTTCTCCGAGGGCGTCGCCGGGCATATCACCGTGCGCGATCCGGAGAACCCCCAGTGGTTCTGGGTCAATCCGTTCGGCATGAGCTTCAGCCAGATCAAAGCGTCCGACCTGCTTCTCGTCGACCATGAGGGCCAACTCCTCCACGGCAGGAAGCCAGTGAACAAGGCTGCCTTCGTCATCCACTCGCAGGTCCACGCCGCCCGGCCCGACGCGGTCGCCGCGGCGCACTCGCACTCGCTGTACGGCAAGGCGTTCTCCAGCCTCGGCATCCCGCTCGACCCGATCACCCAGGACGCCTGCGCCTTCTTCGAGGACCACGCCGTCTACAGCGACTACCGGGGCGTGGCCGACGAACTGGACGAGGGCAAGCGCATCGGCGAGGCCCTTGGCCCGCACAAGGCGGTCATCCTCGCCAACCACGGACTGCTCACGGTCGGCCAGACGGTCGCCGAGGCCGTCTGGTGGTTCGTCACGATGGAGCGCTCCTGCCAGGCCCAGCTCATCGCGATGGCCGCGGGAACCCCCACGCTGATCGACCGGGAGACCGCCCTGAAGACCAGGGCGCAGATCGGCGGCCACTTGGCGGGCTGGTTCCAGGCGCGGCCGCTGTGGGACCAGATCACCGCCTCCGACCCCGACTTGTTCGACTAGGCGCGCTCGTTCGACTAGGCGGCGCGGCGCATGGCAGGCCGGCCCCGGCTCTGGCCCGGGGGCCGGCCGGGCGTGCGCCGGCCGGGCGTGCCGGGCGGGGCTGGACCTTCGCGGCCGAGGGCCGCCTCGTGCCGGGCGCCATGCGCCCCCATGCGCCATAATCCGACCGTGCCCCGTATCCGCCGCAGGCCGCTGGACGCCCGATGACCATCCGTGTCCTGCTCGCCGACGACCAGGAGCTGATCCGCAGCGGCTTCCGCATGATCATCGATGGCACGTCCGACCTTGAGGTCGTCGGCGCCGCCGCCGACGGCGACGAAGCGGCGGTACTCGCTGAGCAGTTGCGGCCGGATATCGTCCTGATGGACGTGCGGATGCCGCACGTCGACGGGATCGAGTCGATCGAGCGGATCGTCGCCTCCGGGAATCCGGCCCGGATCATCGTGCTGACCACGTACGACGTCGACGACGCCGTGTTCGCCGCGCTCCGCGCCGGTGCCTGCGGCTTCATGCTCAAGGACGTGCGCCCGGCCGAACTCGTCGAAGCGGTACGGGTGGTCGCGCGCGGCGAGGCGCTGCTCGCCCCGACGGTCACCCGCCGACTGCTCGACCACTTCGTGCACGCACTGCCTGGCGGCACGCCGCCCGCGGAACTCGACGTGCTGACCCAGCGCGAGAGGGAGGTGCTGGGGCTCGTCGCGCTCGCGCTGTCGAACGCGGAGATCGCCGAGCGCCTGTCGCTCACCGAGGCGACGGTGAAGGCGCATGTGTCCGCCGTGCTGCGCAAACTGCGGCTGCGCGACCGGGTCCAGGCCGTCGTGCTCGCGTACGACCTCGGACTCGTCCACCCGCGCCCCTCCTGAGCGGGGTCCTGCGTCCGGTCCGCGTCCGCGCGGGGTTCGCGCCCGCCCCGTGGTCCCTTTCCGTGCCCGCGCGTGCGCCCGCATTCCGTGCCCACGCGTGCGCCCGCGCCCGTGCCCGCGTCCCTGTCGCGTCCGTCTCAGGTCGTACGCGCGTGGGCACGTCTCCGCCCTGCGTCGGATCTCAGCGGGCCGGTCTTGATCTCAAGTCGAGGCCGGGGGTGGCTCCAGCGCCCGATGTGAGCCGAGGCGCCCCGGACCTAGCGTCGAAGGGAGACAACTGAAAAGAAATCAACTGAAAAGGAGAAGATGAGCATGGTGCCGACCTCAGCGGCCGGAGCCACCCGCTCCGGTGGCCGCCATCGCGCCGCGTGGGCGGTCCGCGTCGCGGGCGCCGCCGTCCTGGCCCTCCCACTCGCCGCCGCGCCGGCCGCGGCCTCCGAGTCAGGGCGGCGCGCCCCGGATCAGCTGTATGTCGCCCCGTGGGGCGACGACTCCTGGCTGGGCACGATCGACCGCCCGTTCGCCACACCCAGCCGTGCCCAGCAGGCGGTGCGGACCAAGACGGCCGGGATGGCCTCGGACGTCGTCGTCAACCTGCGCGGCGGTACGTACACCCTGACCGATCCGCTGAAGCTGTCCGACAAGGCGGGCGACTCCGGTGCCAACGGCCACCGCGTCGTCTACCAGGCGTACGGCTACGGAACGAAGGACGCCGAGCGTGTCACCCTCAGCGGCGGCCGGACCGTCACGGGCTGGCGGTCGGCGGCGGGCGGGGCCTGGCGTGCGGACGTCGGCGACCTGGAGACCCGGCAACTGTTCGTCGGCGGCAAGCGCGCCGACCGCGCGGCGCTCAGCGAGGGGCTGCCCGGCAAGGTCACCAAGACCGAGACCGGTTACGTCACCGACAGCATCGCGCCGCAGTCCTGGAAACGCCCGCAGGACATCGAGTTCGTGTACACGTTCGCGACGGCGTTCTCGGAGGGCCGCTGCGGGGTCGCGGGGATCTACGGGGACGCCAAGAAGACCACCATCACCATGGACCAGCCCTGTTTCCGCAGGGCCAACCAGATCTACGGGAAGATCATCGAGGACCCGCCGGGCCTCATCGACCCGACCCGGGTGGAGAACAGCGCGAGCTTCCTGCGCAAGCCGGGCAGCTGGTATCTCGACCGGTCCCGGCCTGGCCACCACGTGCTCTTCTACCTGCCGCGCCCCGGCGAGCAGGGGAAGCCGCGCGACGTCGTCGCGCCCGTACTGGAACGGCTGGTCGACGGGCAGGGCGCGGAGAAGGCACCGCTGCACGACGTCGCGCTACGCGGCCTGACCTTCACCCACACGACCTGGCTGGGTCCCGACCAGCCCGCCGGTTTCCCGCACGTCATCGGCACCTGGTACTACGTCGGTGAGGACCCGGCGGAGGAGGAGTCGGTGGCGATCCCGGGCAGTGTGGCCTTCCGTACCGCCACCCGGATCACCATCGAGGGCAACCACTTCACCCACCTGGGCTCGCAGGCCCTCGAACTGACCGAGGGGAGCTACGGAAACGCCGTACGCGGCAACGTCGTCAACGACGTCTCGGCCGGCGGCATCCACATCGACGGTCCGGTGGGCGCGCCCAAGGACGAGCGCGGCAACCGCGTCGAGAACAACTGGGTACACCATGTGGGAGTGGACTACCGGGGCTCGTGGGGCATTCTCCTCAACGAGCCGCACGATTCCACGGTGGCGCACAACCAGGTCAACGACATTCCCTACTCGGGGATCGTCTTCCTGAACTCCGGGGGAGACGGGACGTCGTCCAGCCGCACCCGTGTCACCGACAACCGTGTGCACGACACCAACAGCGTGCTGATCGACGGCGGCGGCATCTACGCCAACGGGCCGCAGGGGCCCTCGTTCGCCGACGGCGCCGTGATCAAGGGCAACGAGGTCCACGACACGACCAACCCGGCCGCTACGGAGCCGGTGTACCCGCCATACGCGATCTACACCGACGACGGCGCCGACTTCGTCACCGTCAAGGACAACGTGATCTACCGCAACCAGCGGTCGCTGGGCGGCGTCGCGCCCCGCAGGGTCAGCTTCCGCGACAACTTCTGGGACAACACGAAGGCCGTCTGGTGGGGCGACGCCAAGGAGGTCACGATCTCGGGCAACACCAAGCTGTCCGCCATCGACCCCGAGGGTTCCTGCCGCGCCGACCGGTCGTGCGCGGCCATCGTCGACAACGCCGGTCTGGAGCCGCGCTACCGGTCGCTGCTGAACATCCGCTGAGGCGCGCCCGCACGGTGCGGTTCCACGGGCCCGTGGCGCGCGTCGGGACTACTGAAGGGACTGCGGGACTGCGGGACTGCGGGACTGCGGGTCTACGGGGCTCCGCAGGGCGGCCGGTGGCCCGTTCCGCGCTGCGTGTCAGCGTGGGGCGGGCCAGTCGCGGTCCATCGCGGTCACCAGCCGGGCCTCACCTGAGCCGTCCTTACGGGCCTGGTCGAGCCGCAGCCGCGCACCGCGCCCGTGCAGCGTCAGGGTCATCAACTGGTTGCCGAACCAGGGGCCGCCCGACCGCCGCCAGCTCAGTGCGGGCTGCCCGGCCCGGCCATGCCGTGCGAAGGCTCTGCCGAACCAGCGGCCCGCCCTGCTCCAGCCGAACCGGAAGCCCACCCGCACCGACGCGGGAATGCTGTTGTGCACCGGCGAGCAGGTCAGCTGGAGCACCCGGCTGGCCGGTGGCTGCGGCCAGTGCGACCAGTCGGGCTCAGCGATGTACGCGTGGTGTACGTCTCCGGACAGGACGCTGATCGTCGCGGGCGCGCCGCGTCCTCGGCCCACCTCGGCGATCAGGTCGGTGAGGGCGTCGAAGGACTCGGGGAACGCCGCCCAGTGCTCCAGGTCGGCGCGCTGCCGCAGGTTCTCGGCGAACCGCGCCCAGCGCGGCCCGCGCTCCCCGGCGCTCAGCGCCGCGTTCCACGCCTCGGCGTCATGCACGAGGTGAGGCAGCAGCCACGGCAGCGAGGTGCCGATGAGCAGGTGGTCGACGGCACTGGGGCCCGCCAGCGCCTGTTCGCGCAGCCAGGCCATCTCGTCCTTGTCGAGCATCGCGCGGGAGCCCTCGTCGAGTACCCGGGCGGCTCGCGTGTCGATCATCAGCAGCCGCACCCGGCCGAAGTCGCGCCGATAGCTCCAGCGGGTGAACGCCGGGTCCTCGTCGGCGCGGGCGGCGAACTCGCGCAGCACCGCCGTGGCGCCCGCCCCGGCACCGGCTCCCGCATCGAGCCCGCCGTCGGTTCCGGCTCCGTTCGTAGCCCCGTCCCCGGTGCCTTCTCTGGCCGTCCGTACCGCCGCGTCGCCGTCGGCCGCCCGTACCGCCGCGTACAGCTCGTCAGCGGCGAGTTCGGCGGGCGAGAGGTTGCCCAGGTGCTGGTACACCCAGTACGACATCAGGCCGCTGAGCACCCGCTCCCGCCACCAAGGCGTGGCTCGCATGCGGCTCAGCCACGCGGCGCTGGTGTTCCAGTCGTCTATGACGTCGTGGTCGTCGAAGATCATGCAGCTGGGCACGGTGGACAGCAGCCAGCGCACCTCGGGGTCCAGCCACGACTCGTAGTAGAGCCGGGTGTACTCCTCGTAGTCGGCGACCTGGTGCCACGGGGGCTCGCTGAGATCGCGCCGACCGGCCAGCCAGCGGCGGGTGGCGGCGGAGGTGTTGTCCGCGTACACCTGGTCACCGAGCAGCACCAGCACGTCGGGCCGTTCGCCGTCCGGATCGCCGGCGATGCGGCTGGCGAGGGTGTCGAGCGCGTCCGGGCCGATCCGGTCGTGGGTGGAGGCGTCACCGGTCGCGTCAGAGCCGGGCGGGGCGGCCCACCGGCAGGAGCCGAAGGCGACGCGTACGACGTTGGCCCGCCCCTTCCCCGTCTGCTCTCCCGCGTGCTCTCCCGTCTGCGCGGCGATCGCTTCCCGCGCCCGCGCGGTACTCGGCGGGGTGCCGGTCTCCGTTCCGTTGCCGGTGGCGGCCCCGGTGCGGGCGCCGGTGTCCGTGCCTGTGACGGCATCCGTAGCGGTGTCGGTGCGGCCGTCGCGGGCGGGCGGGGTGCGGATGGTGCTCGCCGGGAACCGGGAGTCCGGCAATGGCCATACCTGCTCGCCGTCCAGCAGTACCCGGTACGGCGTCACGCTGTCCGGGCGCAGGCCGGTGACGTGGATGAGGGCGTAGTGATGCCCGGCGATCTGCCAGGTGCGGGCCGCCCCGCCCGCGCCCGCCGCCTCCGCCGGGGAGTCGCCCGCCTCCGGAGAGTGACCCGCCGCCGGGGAGTCATCCGACTGCGGGGCGCCGTTCGCCTGCGGGGAGTCATCCCCGCAGCGCACCTCCGCCAGGCAGGGGCGGTCGGCCTCGACCCATACGATCGCGCTCTCGCCGGTCTCCCAGTCGACCTGGCGCAGCAGTGGTCCCAGGCGCAAGCCGGCCATCCGCTTCCCCTTCGTCGCTCCGTCGTTCCGTGGCCCGCGGGCCCCGGACTGCCCGTCCTGTGACCGGCTGGTCACAGGACGAACCGCGTTCCGGTCGTACGGACTCGCGCTCGTACGGTACGGAACGACGGAGGCGGACGGGTAGTTTCCGCCTTGGCGCGGACGGGTGTGTCAGCGGCGGAAGGGTGTCAGCAGCGGTTGAGGATGCGGCCGAGCGCGTCCTTCTCGGCCTGGTCGACCTTCAGGGCGTAGTGGTGCTTCACGCTGACCCACATGCGCGCGTACATGCAGTGGTAGCCGGAGACAGGCGGCAGCCACTTCGCCGGGTCCTTGTCGCCCTTCTCCTGGTTGACGTTGTCGGTGACGGCGATCAGCTGCGCCCGGGTGAGGTCGTTGGCGAAACCTTCCCTCTTGGCGGTGGTCCAGCTGTTGGCGCCGGACTTCCACGCCTCTGACAGCGGCACCATGTGGTCGATGTCCACGTCGGAGGCGGCGGTCCACGTGGCACCGTCGTACGGGGAGAACCAGCTGCCCTTCACGGCGGCGCAGCTGCCGTCCTGCTCGACGTTCTTACCGTCGCGCTTGAGGACGACCTCACGGGTGTTGCAGGAGCCCGTCTGGGTGCTCCAGTGCGGGAACTTGTCGCGGCTGTAGCCGTCGGAGGAGCCCTCGGCCTGAACCGTCAGCTGACTGAGGTGTGTGCGCGCGGTGGCGGCGTCCGGCGGGGTGGGCGGTGCGGCCTGCGCGCTCGGGCCGCTCAGCACGATACTGCCGACGAGGGCCGTGAGGCCACCGATGGCGGTGAGGCGACGCGCGTAGACGCTGCGACGCGAAAGCGTCCTGTCCGTACGGGGCATGGTGGGCTCCCTCAAGAGTGTGGGGGGAACGGGCGCTGTGGCCCGGCTATGTTCTCGGTGCCTGGTTTCCGTGGGGTAGGCACTAGGTAACAGAGTGACGACGCGGCCATGTCAAATCAAGAGGGTGTCCCAAGTCGGCGCGCCATCATGACCAGCCCATGGCCAGCACGTTGACGCCCCGTAAGGTGGCCGGATGCAAGGCGCCTCCCACCTCGCGGGTGCGGCTCTGCTGCCCGTGAGTCCCACGCTCGGGGTGCTGCTCGCCGCCCTGCTCGCTGCCGCGGCGACCGTCGGGGCCCTGGCCCACCTGACGCACGGCACCGGCCGGAACCGGAGCCAGGAAGGCGACGGCGGTGGCCAGAGCCACGCCCGCGCCGTGGTGACCGCCGGACTGCGCGCCGCGGCCCAACTCGCCGCCGTCTCCCTCCTCATCGGCTGGGTCATCGGCCACGTACCGTTGCTGCTCGCGTTCATCGCCCTGATGTACGCGGTCGCCGTGCGCACCGCCGGCCGCCGGATCACCGCCAACGCCACCTGGTGGTGGGCCGCGCCGCCGATCGCGGCCGGGGTGCTGCCGGTCGTGACCGCGTTGCTGCTCACCGGGCTCGTACCGGTCAAAGGCATCACCCTGATCCCGGTCACCGGCATCCTCATCGGGGGCGCGCTGACCGCGACCGTGCTGGGCGGGCGGCGCGCCCTGGACGAACTGGAGGCGCGGCGCGGCGAGGTGGAAGCGGCGCTCGCCCTCGGACTGCTCGCCCGTGACGCCCGCCTGGAGGTCGCCCGCCCCGCCGTCGCCGACGCGCTGGTGCCCGGTCTCGACCAGACCCGGACTGTGGGCCTTGTCACACTGCCTGGGGCGTTCGTCGGGATGCTGCTCGGCGGGGCCTCGCCGGTCGAGGCCGGGGCTGTGCAGCTGTTCGTCCTGGTCGCGCTGATGGCGGTGCAGGTCGTCGCCGTCGCTGTGGTGCTTGAGCTGGTCGCCAGGGGACGGCTGCACCGGATCACCGCGCCTGACGTATCCTCGTCGGCAGCAGAAGGGGAGTAGCTCTTCGCCGGACCGTCGACATACTGCTCGTCCATGACCCGTCCACCCGTGCGGTGGGGCGCCGCGCGCGTCAGGGCAATGACCGAGCCGGCGCCCGGAGGCCGGTAGACACGTCTCGTACGTGTCACCGTGCCAGCGAGACCTTCGGCCGCAGTGTCCGACGCTGCCGTGCCGAAGCGACCCCTTCCCAGGGCCTTACTCGGTGCGGAAGCCCCCACCGATCAAGGAACGCAGCCCGTGTTCAGCCTCACCGTCGCCGCCGTGACCTTCGGCGTGATCTTCCTTGCCGAACTGCCCGACAAGACCGCTCTCGCGGGACTGATGCTCGGCACTCGCTACCGCGCGTCCTACGTCTTCGCGGGGGTCGCCGCCGCCTTCGTCGTCCACGTCGCGCTCGCCATCGCCGCGGGCAGCGTGCTGACACTGCTCCCGCAGCGGCTGCTGCAAGCCGTCGTCGGCGTCCTCTTCCTCGCGGGCGCGGCGATGCTGCTGCTGAAGAAAGACGAGGACGAGGAGGAGGTCAAGAAGCCCGCCGACCAAAGCTTCTGGAAGGTCGCGGGGAGCGGTTTCACGCTGATTCTGGTCGCCGAGTTCGGTGACCTCACCCAGATCATGACCGCCAACCTCGCCGCCCGCTACGACGATCCGCTCTCGGTCGGCCTCGGCGCGGTCCTCGCGCTGTGGGCGGTGGCGGGCATCGGCATCGTCGGAGGCCGCACGCTGATGAAGTACGTGCCGCTCCCGCTGATCACGAAGATCGGCGCGTGCGTGATGCTGCTGCTCGCGGCCTTCAGCCTGTACGAGTCGGTGGCCGCGTAGGCCGTGTCCGGCGGAGCGTGCTCAGGCCGTGTCCGGCGGGTCGGGCTGGGGGAGCCTGTGTCTGTGTGTCGTGGAGCGCGGGTGCGTGGTGGTTGCTCGCGCAGTTCGCCGCGCCCCTGGCGGGGCGTGCCGCGCGTTGCCGGAGGCCCTGAGGCGGGCCTCCGGCCCGGCCCCGTAGGGGCGGTGGCGCACGGCCCTGACCCGGAACGGCCGCCATGGGTTGTCCTGAGGTGACGCGGTGCTGGTTGCTGCTCGCTGCTCGCTGCGTGCTCTTGCCGGCTGCGGTGCTCAACGGCTCAGCTGGTGAGTTGCCCGGCTGCCCGGCTGTTGAGGTGTTGAGCTTGTTGGGGGCGGGGTGGTAGGTGGGCGTGCGTACGTGGGGGAGGGCGGGGCCTGGTGTGCTGCTGGGGCGTGGTCAGCGGTGCGGGGCTGACCGGCGTGCGGGGATGGTGACCGGCTGGGCCGGCGCGAGCGCGTTCACCGATTTCGGAGGGCTCATCGGCTTCCGTGTCCGGCGTGGCGGGGAAACGCGTGCACGCCGCTGGGAGTCCGCCCCGACCCGTCGTACGCAGGCGGGTTCGGTGGTCCATTCCACGCCGCCGCGCTCCGGGCGGATGAACACGAGGAAGGACGTGCGCCGGGTGACGGGCGAGGTGAACGGTCCCGCGTCGGTCAGTACGCCGGTCCGGCCGGTGGCGGTGTCCTCCACCAGCTCGCCGATCGCCGCCCGGGCTTCTTCCTCCGTCATCCGTGCCACCCGCCACCGACGAGCGCGCGGAACGGGCGGGCAGGACGGGATGGGCGGAACAAAGCCTGCCGCCGGGCGCGTTGAGGGATGACGCCCGTCCGGGGCGTCGGCTGGGCGTCTATGGCCGACCCGGCCAGAGGCGGCTCGCCGAGGTGTACGGGGCACGGGCGACCAGGAGCGTCCAGCGTCGCTGGAAGTCTCCTGGCGAAGGTCATCGTTGTGCCCCCTTCCGGACGAGTGGGGCCGGCTTCCGCAAGGTGTCCGCTTTCACGTCGTCAAGAGTGAGCCAGGTCGCGGCCATGGGCAGGGAGCGCCGGGTTGTACGGCGCGTCAGGCAGGAAATCAGGCAGTACCACTTCGGGACACGCGCAAGCGGGCGCGCGCCGGGTCTCGAAGCGCGGGCGCGAGCATGGGCGCGGGCGCGTGGAGGAGTCGTGAGGCGTGTGCCGTACGACGGGAGCGCACGCCGAAATCGGCCATGTGCGCGGGCTGCCGGGGGGCGGGTCGCCGTGCCGCCCGAGGCTGAGTGCTCAGAGCCCGAGGGGCGGCTCCGCGGAAGCGCCCCTCGGTTCTCTCTCGGTGCTTGTCACTGCCTTCACTGCTGTTACTGCCGTCACGGCTCTACGTGGTGTCAGGCGGTGATGTGCAGGGCGATGCCGCCGTCGGGCAGTGCTTCGACGCGGACCTGCTCCAGGTCCCTGACGTGCGCGGTGGGCGTGTGTGCCGCCGCGCGCGGGCCGATACCGACGACGCGCATCCCGGCCGCCTTGGCGGCCGCGATGCCCACCTCGGAGTCCTCGAAGACGACGCAGTCGGCGGGGGCGAAGCCGAGTTCGGCCGCGCCCTTGAGGAAGCCTTCCGGGTCGGGCTTGCTCGCGCTCACGCTCTCGGCGGTGATCCGCACCGAGGGCATCGGGAGTGCGGCCGCCTCCATCCGGGCCTGCGACAGGCCCCTGTCGGCCGAGGTCACCAGGGCGTGCGGCAGGTCGGCGAGCGCGGCGAGGAACGCGGGCGCGCCAGGCACGGGCACGACGCCGTCGAGGTCGGCGGTCTCCCAGGCGAGCATCTCGCTGTTCTCGGCCAGGTTCTGCTCATGCGGCCGGTCGGGGAGCAGTGCGGCCATCGTGGCGTGGCCCTGCCGTCCGTGGACGACCTTGATGACGCTGTCGCCGTCCAGGCCGTGCTCGGCCGCCCAGCGCCGCCAGCAGCGCTCCACGACGGCGTCGGAGTTGACGAGCGTCCCGTCCATGTCGAGGAGCAGCGCCTTGACGGCACCGATGGTCTGGGAGGTGCTCGTGGGAGCCATGCGGCACTCCTGGGGCTCGATGGGCGCGCGTGGCGCGGTGGGGCAAGCGGTTCCGCCCGCGGTCAGGGTGACGGGCGGAACCACTTTGTTTGCTAACGATACAAAGAGAAGCGCCCCGCGCGCCAGCGCCCCCGGGCAAAGCCTTGGCTAACGGTGCTCGGCGACCGTTTGCCGTACGCCGCCCACCCTCCGTGTGGGACAAGGCCCTCCTGTTCCCGGCGTCCGCATGGCGGCTTTCCCGGAGCCCCTCGCGGCGGGTCAGGGTGCTTCCGCGCCGCGGGGAAGCACCCTTTGCCCGCACGCCCCGACCCCCTGCGTCGACGGCATCACTCGGCGCCGCCTGCCGCGCCTCACGGTTCGTCGGTGCGGGCTTCCAGGTAGCGGCGCGTTGCCGGGCCGTAGACGCCCTCGGGGTCTTCCGTGAGGTCGTGGCGGCGCTGGTAGGTGGCGACCGCTTCCCGCACGTCCTCGTCGTATTCGCCGTCGATCGAACCGCTGTACGTCCAGGTCTGCCGCAGTCGGTCCTGTAGTTCGGCGACCTCGACGCCGCTGTCGCCTTCGCGCAGTACGGGTGGACCGGACGGGGCGGAGGGATCGGAGGGGGCGGAGGGCTCCGGCGGGTCGGCGGGCGCGGAACTCGCCGGGGGCTTGGCGTCGCCGCCAGGTGCCTGCGTGGGCGAGGGCTTCACCGGGGCGGACTTCGACCCCGTGTCCGACGCCGACGGCGAAGGGCGTCCGCCCGTGGAGCTGGACGCGGAGGCCGACCCGGAGGCGGTGGCCGAGGGGGACGGCGAGCCGCTGCTGGTCATCTTGCCGTTCCAGGTGGGCAGCGGCTCCGTCGGCGCCGCCGTGCGCTCGTCCGGCAGTGCCCGGTCGCCGCGGTCCTCGCCGTCTCCGTTGCCGCCGACCAGGCCGGTGCCGAAGGCGATCGTGCAGACCACGGCGACCGCGACGGCCGCCCCGAGCACCACGGCGACCGGGCGCCGCCGCCGGTGACTCGCGGGCCTGACCGTGCCGACCAGCCCCGGGCCGCCGGCACCCGTGCCGTCCCGGCCTTCGGTGCCGCCCCGTAGCGCCCCATGCGTCGTCACGTCGGTGATGCCGTCGGCCGCACCACCGCGCCTGCCACCGGCCGTGCCATCACGCCTGCCGTCAGCGGCGCCGGTCGCGCCGGTGCCGGGAGCGCCAGTGGCCGCATCGCTTGCCGCGCCGCTCGGCGGGCCACCGGCCGCGTCGTCGGCGGTGCCGCTGGTTCTGGTTAACGCGCCACCGTGGCCCGCGCTGGGCGTTCCGTCGACGAGCGGCCGTTCGGCGGGGAAGAGGCGCAGGTCTTCCGGCGCGGGGCCGCGGGCGGGCGCCCCGTCCTCGTGGGGCGGGCCGTCTCCGTAGCGTGCCCCGTCCCCGTGGGGCGGGCCGTGTCCGCGCGTGGCGGTTCCGGGTATCCGTATGAGCCCGGTCTCCGGCGTCGTGCCCGCTGCCGTGTCCGGGGTGGTGTCTGCTGTCGGGTCTGGCGTTGGGTCCGGCCGGTCGCCAGCGCGCGCCGCGCACTCGCAGCCGGGACGCCCGTTCGCGCGCGGGGGCGCGAAGCAGTGCGGGCAGGGCTCTGCCGTCACGGTTCTCCCTCCCTGGAGTCGCAGCGATTATGCAGACCGGGTACGCGTCCGCGCAGCGGTTCCCCGTGCTGATGGCATGCTTCGGCAGGCCGTACCGGGGCAAACGGGGTGAGGATGGGAACAGAGTGCTGACCGCCCTCGGCGGATCAGCGGTACCGGACCCGAGGGAGCCAGCATGGTCCAGGACGCGCGCCCGCCCAGCGCCCCGGTCGCGAGCCACGCCACGGGACACCAGAAGCGCAGCGTCCTCGTGGCGATCAGCGCACTCCTGCTCGGCATGCTGCTCGCCGCGCTGGACCAGACGATCGTCGCGACGGCGCTGCCGACCATCGTCAGCGACCTCGGCGGTCTGGATCATCTGTCCTGGGTCGTCACCGCGTATCTGCTCGCCTCGACCGCGGCGACCCCGCTGTGGGGGAAGCTCGGTGACCAGTACGGCCGGAAGAATCTGTTCCAGATCGCGATCGTGATCTTCCTGGTTGGCTCGGTGCTCTGCGGCATCGCCCAGAACATGCCCCAGCTGATCGCGTTCCGGGCCGTCCAGGGCCTTGGCGGCGGCGGGCTGATCGTGCTGTCCATGGCGATCGTCGGCGACCTGGTCCCGCCCCGTGACCGCGGCCGCTACCAGGGCTTGTTCGGCGCGGTCTTCGGAGCCACCAGCGTGCTCGGACCGCTGCTCGGCGGGCTGTTCGTGGACCACCTCAGCTGGCGCTGGGTATTCTACATCAACCTGCCGGTCGGCGTGGTCGCGCTGCTGGTGATCGCGGCCGTCCTGCACATTCCCAAGCACGGCACCCGCCACACCATCGACTACCTCGGTACCTTCCTCATCGCCGCCGTGGCCGCCTGCCTGGTGCTGATGACCTCGCTCGGCGGGGTCAGCTACCCGTGGGGCTCCTGGCAGATCATCGGGCTCGGCGTGCTGGGCCTCGCGCTGCTCGTGGTCTTCGTGGGAGTGGAACGGCGGGCGGCCGAGCCCGTGCTGCCGCTGAAGCTCTTCCAGAGCCGGACCTTCGTGCTGTGCTCGGTCATCGGCTTCGTCATCGGCTTCGCGATGTTCGGCAGCATGACGTACCTGCCGACGTTCCTCCAGGTCGTGCAGGGCGTGACGCCCACCATGTCCGGCGTGCACATGCTGCCGATGGTCCTCGGCCTGCTGATCGCCTCGACGGGCTCCGGCCAGATCGTCAGCCGCACCGGGCGCTACAGGATCTTCCCGATCGCCGGGACGTTCGTCACCGCGCTCGGACTGCTGCTCCTGCACCAGCTCGACCGGAACAGCGGCGTCTTCGAGATGAGCGTGTACTTCTTCGTCTTCGGCTTCGGGCTCGGACTGGTCATGCAGGTCCTCGTGCTCATCGTGCAGAACTCCGTCGGCTACGCGGACCTGGGCGTGGCCACCTCCGGCTCGACGTTCTTCCGCTCCATCGGCGCCTCGTTCGGCGTCTCCATCTTCGGCACGATCTTCGCCAACAAGCTCGGCCCGCGGATCGCCGACGCCCTCGCCGGTCAGCAGCTGCCGCCCGGTGCCGACCCGGACGCGCTCTCGTCCGACCCGCGCGCCGTCAGCCAGCTGCCGCCGGGGGAGCGCACCGGGGTGCTCGACGCGTACGCCCTGTCGATCACCGACGTGTTCCTGTACGCGGTGCCGGTCGTCCTGATCGCCTTCGTGCTGGCCTGGTTCCTGCGGGAGGAACCCCTGCGCGGCAGCGTCACCGCTCCTGACGCCAGCGAGGTCTACTCCAGCAACCCGGTGGAACGCACCTCACGTGACGAAGTGGCACGTGCCCTGTCCGCCCTCGGCAGCCGCGAGGGCCGCAAGCACGTCTACGAGAAGATCACCGAACGCGCCGGGCTCGATCTGCGGCCCGCCACGAGCTGGCTCCTCCTGCGTGTCAGCCGCTACGGCTCCGTAGAGCCCGCCTTGCTCGCCGAACGGGCCGACGTGCCGATCGGTCTCGTCACCGAGGCCGCCCGGCAGGTCGAGGAGCGCGGACTCGCCGTCAGGGAGGGGCTGCCGCTGGTCCTCACCGACCGGGGCCGGGAGGCGGCGGCCAAGCTCTCCAAGGCCCGCGAGGAGTCCCTGGCGGAGCTGCTGGGCGACTGGTGGGGTCCCGAGCGCCCGAGAGACCTGGCCGAGCTGCTGCGGGAGCTGACGGGCGAACTGTGCGGCTCGGACGGCGAACGCCCCCGTAACGGCGGCACCCGCCGCCCACCCCTGCCCAAGCGGGGGTCAGGGGCGTCGTAAGGGTGCGGGGCACGTGGGACGGGGCGGCCGCCGTCCGCCCCGTCAGCCGAGCTGCTTGGTGAACCAGTGCTCGGCGTACTCGCTGTCGTTGTACGGCGGGGTCTCGACGTAGCCATGGCGCGTGTACAAGGCCCGCGCCTCGACCAGGTCGTTCCGGGTGTCCAGCACGATCCGCTCCGCGCCCATGTCCCGGGCGGCGGCCTCAGCGGCGGCGAGCAGTGCCGCGCCGCCGCCCTTGCCGCGCTCCGACGGCCGTACGTACAGCCGCCTCAGCTCCGCCGTGCCCGGGTCCAGCAGGAACACCCCCGCGCAGCCGGCCGGCTGGTCGCCGTGGCGCGCGAGCAGGAACCTGCCCCGAGGCGGCACGAGGTCGTCGCTGTGGAACTCGGCCAGCCCCGTCTCGATCTCCTCATCCGTCGACCTGCGGCCCTCGTGGAGCAGGAAGTAGCGGTCGCTGACCTCGATCAGGTACGCGCGCAGCAGCGCACTGGACTCGGCGTCGGCCGCCGGTCGTACGGCGACGTCCCAGGACAGTCGGAGGGAGGAGGCTGATGTCATGCCGGTCATCTTCTCCCCGGATTTCCCTGGCCCGCACATAATTTCCGGCGCCGTGACCGGCCACGAGGTGCCACCAGCGCGCGAGGCGCCTTCAGCTCACGAGGCGCCTCCAGGCGCGGCCTCGCCGGGCACTTCCCGGATCAGATCGCCGGATCAGATCGCCGGATCAGACCGCCGGATCAGTTCCCGGGGCAGGTTTCCGGACCGATCAGTTCCCGTCAGTTCTTCGGGGCCGCCTGCTGCACGACCTCGAACGACCACAGGGTGGAGCCGGAGGCGGCGGGCTTCGGCCGCTCCGCCCCGCTGGCGTCCCCGCCCTGGCCCTGGCTGCCCTGGCCGCCTTGGCCGCCGCCCTGGTGAGCCGCCTTCATCGGGCCCTCCATCCACGCCTGGAAGTCCTCCTCGCTGCGCCAGCGGGTGTAGACCAGGTACTGGTCGGTGCCCTCCACGGGGCAGCAGGTGCGTAAATGTACCTTTATTTTCATGGGAGATGACCTCTTAGCGAGAGCACAGTCGGGGGAACCTCGAAGGCCAGAACTGGGCAGTGCTGGTCAGGCTCTCCACCGACGAGAGTGAAGATCTGGTACCGGAGGACGCGGCCGATCAGGATCGCCGCAAGCCCTTCACCGGCCGGGACATCAAGAGTACGGATGAACAGACGCGAGACGGCCGGGAGTTCGTAGAGCGGCGTGGTGGTCGGATCGTTCATGTGTACTTGGAGCCCGACACTTCCGCATGGAGAAAGAAGCGCAAAAGGGAGAAGGATGGACGCGTCGTCTACCGCGTTGTGCGACCGGTCTTCGAAGGCGCTTTAGAAGCAATGCCGTTGCTTTACGGGCCTGCGGCTTGGGGTCTTGTGATGAGGATGGCTTGCGTGCCCGTGCGGGTCGGATGCGGCCAGAGACGG